>JALZID010000001.1 GCA_030860485.1 Pseudomonadota bacterium
AATCCATCACGGAGAAACTCTCTCGCTGTCGGCAGACTTTGGAGAAGATTCAGCCCGGCTGCACCAGTCCACGGAACAGGAAACGAAAGAAATAGCTGTCCATCTATTTCGTGGACACTACACTAGCGATCGGGGCCAACCCGAGGGCGTGTGGAGACACCCCTTAGGCACCAAGGGGTCAATTGTTTACTGTCGCTAGCAGCCTATCAAGCACGAATTCATCCTCTGGATGCACGAGACCACCTTCTGGGGCATGGAGGTCAACCACATCCTCAAGGGCAAGAAGATCCCACTCTGGACCAACCCACGGTGGGCACACGTTTAGGCGAAAAGGTCAGATTCCACGTCATCGGCCTGGGAACGGCCTTTCATACCTTCCTGCAGGGGCACCGCTGGCTGGAGCGCGGCACCACCAGCGTCGACACCGCCAATCTCGGCAACATCAGCCGCCAGGGCTTCGTCGTTGAGGCCGGTGAGAGCGTGGGGCCCGGTGAATGGCACTGCCAGTGAGTGGCACTACTGATCTGTAGGAGACTCCATAAGAGAGCGTCAGCAAGAACGGGTCGTGCTCGTCACACCCAGCCCTTCTTCCGGGCATGCAGCAATAGCTCGACGCGGTTCCTCACCTTGAGCTTTCCGTAGATACGGTGGAGATGCACCTTGACGGTCCCTTTGCCGATCGACAGGCTCTGGGCGATGGCCTGGTTGTTCAGGCCCTGCGCCGCGCGCTGCACGACCTCAATCTCGCGCCGCGTCAGCGCCTCGGCTCTGTTGCGCGTAGCGTCGCCTTGGCGGATCCTCCCCACGAGGTGGCCGATGGAACACGTCTCGAACCATTCGCCGCCCGCATGCACCTTGCGTATGCACTGCAGGAGGAGCCTGGGTGGCATCTCCTTGAGCACCACGCCGCGCGCACCGAGACGAATGGCCTCGACGATCTCCTGCTCGTCGATCCCCCCGCGAAGACCACCGCTCGCGT
The DNA here is from genome assembly GCA_030860485.1 of Pseudomonadota bacterium. Taxonomy (NCBI): domain Bacteria; kingdom Pseudomonadati; phylum Pseudomonadota; species Pseudomonadota bacterium. Next base: position 980 of record JALZID010000001.1, read on the forward strand.
CGGCAGATTCTCCTCTTGCATCTCGCGCAAGACCGTCAGGCCCTCCGTTGCCGGAGGGCTGACGCCGAGCACCAGAACTGCTGGCCGGTGCCGGCGCACGGCCTCCAGTGTTTCTGCACTGTTGGCATGGCTAGCCCGACTTAGCCGATTCGCCCTCGTTTTTCTGGGTTGCCGAGGGGCCGGCGTTCGTAATCATTTGTTTTGTAAATGCAGCAGCGCAACGAATCGGCGAAAAATGATTGTAGTGAAGACCTTGGTTGTTTTCAAGAGAGGGATTTTGTGCATAATGGGTGGCCATCATGTTTCTGCGTGCCACCACCCGCAAGAAGGACGGCAAGGAGCACCGTTATTGGAGCATTGTCGAGAACAGGCGCCTGTGCGACGGGCGCGTGCTGCAACGCCATGTGCTGTATTTAGGGGAGATCAACGCCTCGCAGGAGTGGGCATGGCGTAAATCGATCGAAGTATTCGAGGATGGCGCAAAAGCACCTCGCACGCTCTCGCTATTCCCGGAGGATCGATGTGAAGGGCTCGTGCCGGACGAGACGGTGGTGCGGCTGCGGCTCAGTGACTTGCGGTTGTGCCGGCCCCGACAATGGGGTGCCTGTTGGTTGGCACTTTGGCTGTGGCAGGAGTTGCGGTTGGATGAGTTCTGGGCCAAGCGGCTCCCACGGAGCCGCAAGGGCACGCGCTGGGATCAGGTGCTGTTCGTGCTCGTGGCCTACCGACTGCTCGCGCCGGGCAGTGAGTGGCGGTTGCATCGAGAATGGTATGACCGGAGCGCCTTGGCCGATCTGCTCGGCGCCGATGAGGGGCTTTCCGATATTCACACGCTCTATCGGTGCCATGATCGGCTGCTCGAGCACAAGCGCGCGGTCTTCGATCACTTGACGAACCGATGGCGGGACCTCTTCAACGTTTCTTTCGATGTGCTGCTCTACGATCTGACGAGCACGTATTTCGAGTGCGACCCGCCCGAGGGGGATGACGCTAAACGCCGGTTTGGCCACTCGCGCGATCGGCGGTCCGACTGTGTGCAGGTGGTCATTGCCTTGGTGGTGACACCGGAAGGTTTGCCACTGGCCTATGAAGTCTTGGCGGGCAACACCACGGACAACACCACCTTGCGCGATTTCCTGGCGCGGATCGAAGAGCAATACGGCCGGGCGCGGCGCATCTGGGCGATGGACAGAGGGATCCCGACCGAGGCGGTTCTCAAGGAGATGCGCGAGAGCGATCCCCCGGTGCATTATCTGGTGGGAACACCCAAGGGGCGGTTGAGCCGGTTCGAGAAAGCGTTGCTGGCGCAGTCGTGGCAGGAAGCACGCCCGGGGGTGGACGTGAAGCTCCTGCCAGAGGATGGGGAACTTTATGTCTACGCGCAGAGTCGGGATCGGGTGGCGAAGGAACGGGCCATTCGCCGGCGGAAGCTGAAACGGTTATGGGCGCGTCTCAGGCAACTCTCGGCGATGACCCTCAGCCGCGAGGCGCTCTTGATGAAGCTAGGTGCAGCGCGCCAAAAGGCCCCGTCCGCCTGGCGTCTGGTCGAAGTCAAACTCGCCAAAGAAGAGGGTACGTTCCGCTATCGGCTCCGCCGTGACAAGCTCCGAGGTGCGTCGGCGCGAGGGTCGCTACCTCCTCCGCACCAATCTCACGGAAACCGATCCCGCGAAGCTTTGGCACTTCTACCTGCAGCTCGTTGCGGTGGAAGAGGCCTTCAAGAACCTCAAGGGGGATCTCGCCATCCGTCCCATCTTCCATCAACGCGAAAAACGCATCGAGGCCCATATCTTTATCGCCTTCCTTGCTTATTGCCTGCACGTCACGCTGAGCCGACGATTGCACCCCCTGGCGCCGGGGCTGACCCCCCGCAGTGTGATCGAGAAGTTCGCCGCCGTGCAGATGCTCGATGTGCACATCCCGACCACCGACGGTCGGGAGCTCGTCCTCACCCGTTACACCCAGCCCGAGCCTGAGCTGAAACTGCTCTTACAAAAGCTCGCGCTCCAACTTCCTGCCCAACCCCTGCCGAAGATCACCACCGCCGGGGTGACGCCACCGGCAACCGTGTAGTGCAGACCTACTGAGGTCGCTATGAGAATATCAAGTACTTAGTATCTTCGTACCTCTCGAATCGGCTAAGTCGGGCTAGCGAGGACAAAGAAATCCTGCTCGCGCGCAAACAGGTGCGTGAGGCCGTCGAGGACGATCGGTTGGTGGTCGGCGAGGACAAGTGTGATGGGCATGGGCATCGGCTCCCTCCGTTGTGCGGTACGGAGGGCCGCCGCCGGGCCCTAGGCGGGGTCTGTCGGATCGAGATCGGTGGCACCAACGCACCGTGGACGTAGGTTACGAGCTGCACGATAACGCCCTTCCACCGCCTCCGCATCCCCCTATTTGGGGGGGCGTGCACTTATTAAAATGAGGGGATCGCAACCGGACTTCGCACCCCTACACCGAGCGACTCGCCGGACGATCTACGAACGCATCGCCGCGCTTAACGCCCCAGGTCCTTGGACCGGTTTAGTGAACGTCTGGTCCGCGTCCAGATCAATCGATGCCGTTCGGCTGGCGCGAGCGCGATGTCCGGGCGCTGAGGCGCGTGCCTGGCCGGCATCCCTCGGTCGTGAGGGCCCGTGGTCTTCGGCGCTCGGGCGCGAGAGAGGTGCACGCGCCGCGGAGACGGGCGGCCGGTCAGGAGCCCCTTGACCTCGTACCCGCATCCTCCCCTGAACCATATAGCGGAAGATATAGGCGGCTCTACCATACGATCTATTGCGGCAGGGCGGTAGAGGGCGTATACGTCCAATTTGGATCTCTATGCGGCTCGCCGCATGACGTAGCACGCCGGCCTGTGGCACCAAGCCCTAGCGCGTGGGTCCAGCTTCGAACGTCGAACAACATAAGATAGAATGATGCGCGGTGCAGAAGCGCGCCGCAGCAACCAAGAGGAGGATCCGTTCAAAAACAGGAGCTGATGCGATACTCAGGTCCCTAGTGGCGCGGCTCGTCTGGGCGAGGCGGCGAAGGGGACCGAAGCATCCCATCCCGCGTATGCCGCGGGCCGGTAACCACCGGGTCCGTGGCACCGCATCGTTAACCCTGAATCGTTACCCCGGCGAGCTGCCCGTACTAAAACCCCGTTTCTAGCCAGGGGGGCAGGGTCGCATGAAGACCGGGGAACCGGGGCTGCCCGCTCGGGCGGTGCTTCCGTCCGAGGCCACATTTCGCGCACTGCAACAACCCCAAAGGCGCCTTGCTGCACACGCCGATCCCTGGCGTCGCTATCCCAACCGTGCTCTTGCGGTCCCCTCGGCCCGCAAGGCCCGTGCTCGTTTGACAGATCTTGAAGAGGAGAACGGAAATGTCGGAGCAATCGAACCACAAACGCTTACGTGACGCGGGCGGCCGAAGGCGGAACCTGAGCCCCAGATCGCCGAACCCACCTCTTTCCGTGATCCCTTGAAAATCGGCGGCCAGGGCCCGGAGATGGTCTGGGTCCCGGCCGGTAGCTACGACATGGGCAGCGCC
>JALZID010000002.1 GCA_030860485.1 Pseudomonadota bacterium
ACGCGCCATCGACTACCTCGCCGGGAACGCACGACGCGCACACCCTAAACGGGATCGACAACGTGGGCGGCTGCAATTCGGTCTGGAGCCGATTTTCGCGAATCCTTAACTACATAACCTATGAGCGGCAACCTCGCGCAGTCGTTCTGGATCGCGGGCGCCCTGTTCGTCCTGCCGATCGCCGCGATGGTCTATTTCGTCGTCACCGATCTGAGCGCTCAGATCGAGTTCGCGGATAAAGAACGGCTGGGTGCGGAATACATCGCCCCATTGGTCCGTTTTCAACGAGCGGTGATCGATTACCGGACCGGGGTCGCCTCGCCGCCGGCGGTGGACGGCACTTCTGAGGCGACCGAGGCGGACCTCGCCGCAGCGGTCGAGCGCGCGGCGCAGGAGGTCGGGGCCGTCGACCAGCTTAATGGTGGCATTCTGCGCGTCGCGGATCTGTGGGAGATCGCCAGCCGCGATTGGACCCGGATCAAATTGGGGATGCACGATGTCACCCGCGAGGAGCGCCTCGCCGCCACCGATACCCTGCTCGTCCGGCTGAGGAAATCCATCCAGGACGTCGCGGACAGTTCCAACCTGACCTTGGATCCGGAAATCCATACCTATTACCTGATGGACACCTTGAGCCAGAAGGTCCCCCAGGCCCTCCAGTTTCTGGGCGATGGGCGTGACGCCGGGATCGCCTCGCGCAACTCGGCTGCGCTGGCCGACATGGTGCGGTTTCGCTCGTCCATGACCAGTGCCGCGGTCGCCAGCGACCAGATTAGGAACAGCGTGAAGCGCGCGGTGGAGTCCTACGTGCCTCTTGACGGGACCGTGGGACCCGCAGCCAAGAAGGCCCAGGACGCGATCGAAGGGGTGGTTCGCTTCGCCGAGACGGGTACCCCCGACACGACGACGTCATCGTCCGACCCGGCGTCTCCAGAACCACAGTTCGAGCCATCGGCACTCGAACCCCCAGACCCTCCCCCTCTCCCCGCGGCGCTGCACGATCCCATGGATCCGGTCTCAGCGCGTGTACCGGCGGTGGCCGGCGGCCCGACACCATCCGGCACACCCTTCGAGATCCGCGATGTCTCCGCGTGGCGAGAGGCGACCGATCGTGCGGTGGAGGCCCTGACGACGACCGCCGACAAGAGTGCGGTAGCCCTGCAGACCCTGCTCCTGGCGCGGGTCACCGATTTCAAGGTGACGCTCTGGATGCGCGTCGTATTCACGGTCGGGTTCTGCTTGGTCGCGGTGGTCACGTTGCGCCTCCTGAGCGGGAATCAGGTCCGAGTAGCGCGGGAGCGAAACGAGGAGGCCGCCCGGATCGCCGCCGAGAACCAGAACAACCAGCAGGCGATCCTGCGTCTCATGGACGAGCTCGCCGAGATCTCGGAAGGCAACCTCGCTGCCCGGACCACGGTCACGCCGGAGATCACCGGCGCGATCGCCGACTCGATCAACGCCACCGTCACCGAGCTGTATGGCGTGGTGACCGGTATCGATACCGCCGCCAAGCAGGTGACCAACGCCACCGATGAGGCACGCGTCGTGGCTTCGCGCCTGGCCTCGTCCGCACGCGCGCAGTCCACTCGGATCAAGGATGCTGCTACGGCCGTTCAGCTCATGACCCGGTCGATCACCGAGGTGTCCGAGACCGCCAAGCGCTCGGCCGATGTGGCGAAGCATACCCTCGACGCCGCGGAAACGGGCGCCCAGGCCGTCCATTCTTCGATCACCAATATGGAGAGCATACGCGCCCAGATCCAGGAGACCTCGAAGCGCATCAAACGCCTCGGCGAAAGCTCCCAGGAGATCGGTGAGATCGTCGATCTCATCTCGGATATCACGGAGCAGACCAATGTGCTGGCCCTGAATGCCGCGATCCAGGCCGCCGCTGCCGGTGAAGCCGGACGCGGGTTTACCGTGGTCGCCGAAGAGGTGCAGCGGCTGGCGGAACATTCCGCCACGGCAACCAACGAGATCGCGGCCCTGGTCAAGACCATTCAGTCGGATACTCAGGATGCGACGACGGCCATGGAGCAGAGCACCCAGCGGGTAGTCGAGGGGACCAGGCTCTCCGACTCCACGGGCTCGGCGCTCATCGACATCGAACGTGTGTCCAAGGACCTCGCGGGCCTGGTCCAGTCCATTTTCGTGTCGACCCAGATGCAGACCGAGATCGCCCAGGGGGTATCCGCCAACATGGGTGGGATCCTGGACGTTACCGAAAAGACCACGACCGGCGCCGGGTATATCGCCAGCGCGATGAACCAGCTCACGGAGACCGCCGGCCATTTGAAACGCTCGGTCGCCCGCTTCAGGCTATAGCTCGAAAACCGTGTGAAGTCCGATGATAAATGCGCTCTGGTCTCGCGATGATCCGCTGCGATCCCTCAAAACCGCCGTCGTGTCCGATCTAGCGGCCGCCCGCCACCTTATCGACGGGTACGAGATGGCCAGGGCAGGGGAGGGTTTGCGCCGCCTCGCCGGGATCCTCGACATGGCGATGTTGCCGATAGCGCAGCGGTTTTGCGACGAGATCGCCGAGCTGACCCTGGCGGTTGCCGCCGGCGCCGCGGGGGATCCCCAGGCAGCGCGGCGGCTTGCAGAGCGCGCGATCCGCGCGCTGCGCGATTACCTGGACGGTATCTCCGACGGCGCCGGCACGAATCCCATGCGGTTCCTGCCGCTCTTGGGCGAGATGGCCCAGGCGCGCGGTGTGCCCCCGGTTAGCGCGCACGACCTGTGTTCTTTCGATATACCGGTGGATCTTGCGGGCCCGCTTGGTCGCGAAGCGGATACCCAGGAAGATCTCGTGGTTCGACTCCAGCGTGAGCATGAGACGTATCAGCGCGGCCTCTTACGGTGGTTTAAAGGTGACGCCAGAGGTCTCGCCGCCATGCACGGAGCCCTCGGTGGGGTCCTGCGTACCCAGCCGGCCTCCCGACGGGCGTTTTGGTGGGTCGCGAGCGCGCTCGTCGAAGGTCTTCAGATGGCCCACACCGACACCGGCCCCGAGGTCAAGAAGCTCTGCGCGCGCATCGAGCAGGAGCTGCGCCGGTTGCGGAGCGGTGCGGCCGAAAGTGGCTCCCCGCTAGTGAGCGATGTGCTCTACGCGATCGCCACGACCTGCCCGGACGGTCCGCGTGCCCGCGAGGTCTCGGCATGGTACGGCCTCGACAAGGTGTTCCCGGACGCATCCGGCCCCGAGGTGGAGGTGAGCCCCGAGGGGCGCTCCGGGCATGAGGCCGTGCGGGAATCCCTCCATGCCGCCCGGGACGCGCTCGAACGCTTTCATAATGGTACGGATGGCGCTTTCGATGAGTTCATCGGCCATGTCTCGGAAGCGCGCCGCAAACTACCGCCGTTTTCCGGCGCACTGACGGATCTTCTCGATGCCATTGCCAATCACGCCGGATCGCGCACGTCGCACCAGACCGACCGCGTGGCATTGGACCTGGCAGAGGCCTTAATCATCGCGGACGACGCCTGCCGTCGGCCTGTGCTTTCAGAGACCGTGACGCAGTCCGTGACGGACTATGCGAATGAGTTGTGCTTTCTCGGCACCGCTTCGAGAGCGTATTCCATCGAGATCGCCGATGCCTTGCGGATGAGCGATGCCGCGGCCCCGGTGGCGACGGAGATCCTGAAGCGCTTGAGACAGGCGCAGCACCTCCTCGGTAACTTGTCGGAGGAAACGGTAAAGCCCAGCGAGATCGATGGCCTCGGCGACTCGATCTCCCAAAGCGCCTCCGTATTCGACATGCTCGGCGCGGTGCGAGCCGAGACGCTGTGTGCTCTTTGTGCCGCCCGAATCGCCGAGGTGAAGTCAGCCGATTGGGCAGCGAGCGAAGAGACCATGAACGTGATTGCAGAGGGGATCAGCGGACTCGATCTCTACTGCATGGCCGTCGAGCAGGGCCTTGCGGATCCCGAACGGCCGTTGCTGGCGGTCTTCGAACATCTCGGTCTCGCGGATCCCGGCACACCGCCGGCAGGGCCGCAGGACCTCGTGGCAGCCCCGGCCCTTGGCGATTCCGGCGATCCGGAACCTTCCGAAAACTTCTCCGAGGTGGATGCCAAGCTTCTTTCCGTCTTTCTGGAAGAAGCGCTGGAGGTTCTGCGGAACATGGAGCGCCAGCTCGCCGCGGTACGCGATGACCCTTCCGATGCGGAGGTCCTCGCCGAGCTGCGGCGGGGTTTCCATAAGCTCAGGGGCAGCAGCCGCATGGTGCATCTCGCCGACCTGGGCCACGTGGCCCATGCACTCGAAGATACGCTCGACTTTGCGCTGGACCAGGGTCGACCGGCGACGGGCGCGCTCGTGACCCTGATCGAATTAGCCCACAGGCGATTCGGCGAGTGGATCGATGCGCTGGGGCGCGACGGTCGGGCCGACATAGACCATGCCGAGCTGATGGGCATGGCAAGCCGCGTCAGGAACGGAGAGGAGACTTCTATCCTGACACAGGGAGCATGTGCCATGGCCGCTACCGGTCACGCTGCCGAGGACGCGGATGTGGCGCTGCCCGAATCGGCGACGCTGGAAGCGAGCGCTGAGGTGGTGATTGGGAACGCCGTCATGTCCGTCACGTTGTTTGAGAGCTTTGCCGGTGAGGCCCTCGTTCACCACGAAACCCTGAATCTCGAGTCCGAACACCTGAGCACGCATAGCCTTTGCGAGATCCGACCGGAGTTCGTGCGCGCAAGCCATACCCTCGCCGGTATCTCACGGACCGCGGGCCTCTCGCACATCGGCGATCTCGCTGGCGCGCTGGAACAATGGCTTCAAGCGCTCGCGCAGGACCCGCATCCGCTGACAACCGGTGGCCGCGACGTCTTGCGGGATGCGATCGCGGCCCTGGGCGGGATGATCGATGCGGCCCGGCGACGGCAGTGTCCCGAACCCAATCAGCTTTCGGAGAGCGCCGTGTTGATGGCGCGCATCGATTCCCTGTGCGCCGCGGTCGCCGATGCCTCCGAATTGCTCACCATCGAACAACCGTCCAGCCCCGGATCCCTTGGAGTGCACGGGGAGCCTGCCATTGTCGTCGAGCACGAACCGCCACCGGCCCCGGTGCAAGTCCCCGAGCATGCATCGGAGCGCCACAGCCGGCTCCGCTTGCTCATCGACTCCGCCCAGGAGCTACTGTCCAACTGGCCTACGCGGCGCAGGCCGATCGCCGAACCGCCGGCGCTCGTTGCTACCGATGAGGCGTCACACCCCGTCACGGAGATCGCGGTACCGGATATTGTCGCTGCCGAACCCGAACCGATCACATCGCGCCCGCAACCGGCGGCGGAGGGGCTCGACACCGAGATCCTGGCGTTCTTCGTCGAGGAGGCCTCCGAGCTCCTGTCCGCCATCGGGAGCGGGCTGCGCGCCTGGCGGGCCGATCCGAGCGACAACGGCGCGTCTCAGCAGTTGCTGCGCGTCCTGCACAACTTCAAGGGCAGCGCGCATACCGTCGGCGCGGTACATCTCTGCCGACTGGCCCACGACATGGAGGACCGCGTGCAAGCCCTGGTGGACCACGGCGATGTACCGGCCGTCATCTTCGATGCCCTCGATGAGCGTTTCGACCATTTGGCCCTGGCCACCGAAGCGCTCCAGAAACGACAGCCCGTGCAGCCGCAACCACGGTCCGACGCGGCGGATCCAGGAGCCCAGACCCTCGCGCCGGCTCTGCTATCGTCCGATCGCACTTCGGATGCATTGGTTCAAACGCTCGAACTCACGCCCTTGTCGAGCCGCGCGGCCCAGCTCCCCGACGCGACACTGGCCCCAGGCGGTAGCGGCGTGCGCGATCACCAGACGCTTCTTCGGATCCGCGCGGAGGTCGCCGACCGATTGGTGAATCAGGCGGGAGAGATCAGCATCGCGCGTTCCCGGATCGAGACCGAGATGGAAGCCTTCGAGCGCGGGCTGTCGGACCTCGCGGTCACGACCGGTCGGGTGCGCGAACAGTTGCACGAGATCGCCATCCAAGCGGAGAGCCAACTCCAGTCGCGTCTGTCGCAGGTCAAGTCGGACGACGCAAATTTCGACCCCTTGGAGTTCGATCGTTACACGCGCCTGCAGGAGCTGACTCGCATGATCGCCGAGGGCGTAAGCGACGTCGCCACGGTCCAGCAGGGGTTGGCGCGGACACTGGAGCACACCACCGCATCGCTGGCCGAACAGCGACGGATCGACCGCGAGCACCACCGTGATCTGATGCGGTTGCGCGCCGCGCCCTTCAGCACCATCACCGAGCGACTGTACCATGCCGTACGCCAAGCAGCGCGGGAATCGGGTAAAAAGGTAGACCTTACGATTCGAGGCGGGCATGTGGAGATCAACCGTACGGTGATCGAGCGCATGATCGCGCCTTTGGAGCATGTGCTCCGGAACGCCGTGGTGCACGGCATCGAGCCAATCGAAGAAAGACGGCGCGCCGGCAAGCCGGAGGTGGGAATGGTGACCGTGGCCTTGAGACCGGAAGCTACCGAGATCCGCCTCACGGTCAGCGATGACGGGGCCGGACTCGACGTCGCGCGCATCCGGGACAAGGCGCTCACCCGCGGGCTCATCACGCCTGAGCAGACGCTCCTCGACGAGGAGCTGATGCAGCTCATCTTCTCGCACGGGCTCTCGACGGCCGAGGAGATCACGGGACTGTCCGGACGCGGGGTGGGAATGGACATCGTCATGAGCGAGCTCGGCGCAATAGGCGGGCGCGTCAAGGTGACTTCGAAGCGTGGCAAAGGAGCGTATTTTTCCTTCTTTTTGCCGGTCACGCTCGGGATCACCCAGGCCTTGTTGGTGCGTGCCGGTATCGATGTCTTCCCGATCCCGACGGTGCTGGTCGGACAAGTGGTGGCCGGCCGTTTGGCCCATGACCAGGTCGGTCGGCTGCGGGAGTCGATAGAGCACCTGGGCCGCCGGTATAAAGTCTATTATCTGCCGGTACTCCTCGGCAAGCTCGATGCGACAGCAGAGGGGACGCGCGCGAGCAGGGTGCTCTTGCTCAGGGCCGGAGACGAATGCGTTGCCGTCTTGGTGGACGAGGTCCTCGGCAGTCGGGAGATCATGGTCAAGGATGTCGGAGCGCAGATCGGCTGGCGAGCTTGTCGAGCACGGCACGCGAGGTGAGACCCAGCGCCAACGGCTTGAGTTGCGCCCGCAAGGTGATGTGCAGGCAATAGGCCATGAAGGCGACGAAGATATGCGCTTCGATGCGCCTTTCGAGTTGATGGTAGATGGGGCGAAGCTGCAGATCGTCCTTGAGGTTTTTGAACGCCGCCTCGACCTCGGTGAGCTGGATGTAGAATTGC
>JALZID010000003.1 GCA_030860485.1 Pseudomonadota bacterium
ACATACCGGACTCCTCCTCTTCGTTGAAGTGGTCGTTTCATCTTCCACTCTGGCACATCACGATGCCGTTAGGGAGGGGAGGAGTCCATACCATTACCCTAGCCCTCCCCCGCTCCGCAGGGGAGGGAACCAGGATCTTCCTCCGCTGTCCGTGCTGTTCGCGGACAGGACAGGGTCACGGTGAGGGGATCAAGAAACGCGATTTTGACCGTCCGGGGTATCGCCCCTAGAAGCATCCCAGACAGCGCCCGAAGGTATACGTCGCCGGCTCCTGGACCAGGACCTGCCCCGCTTCGTCCACATTGCCTCCCATGAGGCTGAAGGGCAAGGTCAGGATGAATAGACCCGTCCCGATGATGGTCGATGCGATCCCCAGGGGACGCGCGATCAGCCCGTCCGCGACCATGTAGTCGGCGTCGTGCGCCGGCTTGGCATAGACGGAATGGCCGCGTTCGCCGTACTGTTGCTCTTCGCTGCCGTACCAGGGGTCCCCCGCGCTTTCCTCGGCCGCTGCCGAGACCGGGGATATGGCCACACCGACCGCGAGCGTCAGGGCGCGGCAGAGATCCGATCGTTTCGATACTCTATTCATGGATACCTCCATCCTCGTTGAAACGGGGCCAATCCGTAGATAGCCCCTCGATAGCGTGATGTCAAACAGGCCCTGTTCCGACACGGCCGTCCTAAGCTTCCCGCGGGCGCACGGCGGTGCGCCCCTGCTTTGCTGACCGTCCCCTCCGCCAGGAGTGTCACCTGCCACGGCCCCGCCCTCACACGAGGGGAATGGCATGCTCCAGCAAGCGACGGACCTTGTGCATCCCGACCTTGACGTTGGACTCGATGAGCCCGATCGTGAGCACCCCCTCCCCACGGCCGGCGGCCCAGTTGGCCACGACCGCACAGCTCGCGTAACACATCCCGAGCTCACGGGCCAGGGCGGCCTCGGGCATGCCGGTCATGCCGACCATGTCACAGCCGTCGCGCGCCATGCGGTCGATCTCGGCGGCGGTCTCGAGACGCGGCCCCTGGCTCGCCCCGTAGACTCCCCGCGGCCAGGCCTCCAATCCAGCCTGCTCGGCGGCCCCGATCAGCACCCCGCGCAGGGTCTCGCAGTACGGCTCGGTGAAGTCGATGTGGGTCACTTGATTCATGCGGCCCTCGAAGAAGGTATGCGGGCGTGACCAGGTGTAGTCGATGATCTGATGCGGGAAGGCGATACGCCCCGGAGCGAGATCCGGGTGGATCCCCCCGACGGCATTGATGCTAATAACGTGATGGATGCCGAGGTGCTTGAGGGCCCAGAGGTTGGCGCGGTAGTTCACCTGGTGCGGTGGGATCGCATGGGCGACGCCGTGGCGGGCCATGAACACCACCTCTTTGCCGCAATAGATGCCGTAGACGAACGGGCAGGACGGCTCACCGTAGGGGGTCTGCATGACCACCCGCCGGGCGATCTCGAGACCGCTCAGGGTGCGTAGCCCGGTCCCGCCGATGATAGCCAGCTCGCTCATGCCAGCTCGGTAATCATGTAAGGGTCGATGCCGGCAGGGCGTAGATGCCGGGGGCGTTGCGCAGGTAGTTCTTGTAGTCCATCCCATAGCCGAAGAGGTAACGGTCGTCGGCCAGGAGGCCGGCGAAGTCGGCCGGCGGCGCTCCCGCACAGCGCGGCACCGCCTTGACGACCAGGACCGCGCTGTAGATGGCGCTCGCGCCTTTGTCCCGGCACGCCTCGACCATGGCGCGGAGCGTGTAGCCCTCATCGAGGACATCATCGACGATCAGGACCGTGCGGCCCCGGATCCGCTCATCCGGGCGCCTGAACCAGGACAGCGTCCCCCCGGAGGTCTGGCCGCGGTAGCGCGTGACGTGGAGATAATCGACCTCCACGGGGAAGCCGAGCCGGGGCAACAACAGGCCGGTCGGGATGACCCCGCCCACCATGGCGCACAGGACCACGGGATCCCGGTTGGCGAGCTCGGTGCCGATCTCCGCCGCCATACGGCCCAGTGCCGCCTCGACCTCCGCCGGGCCGAACAGTCGCTCGGCCGCGGCCAGGACCGCGCCCACCTCTTCCACCACGGATGGGGCGGGATCCACGGTCACTCGGGCCCCTGCCGCCTGAGCCTTTCCTGCCCCACCCGATCGCGTGCGAACTGGAAGGCCGAGCGGCCGCTGCGCGAGCCGTGCGCCAGGGCCCAGCGCAGGGCCTCGCCCCGCATCGCGGAAGGATCGCCCTCCGACACACCGAGGCGACCGATCCAATGGGATACGATCTCCAGGTATTCCTCCTGCCGCAGGGGGTGGAACGCCAGCCACAAGCCGAAGCGCTCCGACAGCGAGATGCGCTCCTCGACCGCCTCGCTAGGATGCAACTCCCCATCTTCACGGTGCCCAGCGAGGTTGTCTTCCATGCGTTCCGGGACGAGATGGCGGCGGTTCGAGGTCGCGTACACCAGCACGTTCTCGGGCGCAGAGCCGAGCGAGCCGTCGAGGGCGGTCTTGAGGGCCCTGCAACTCGGCTCGTGAGGCTCGAAGGACAGATCGTCGCAATAGACGATGAAGCGTTCGGGCCGCCCGTGTAGGGTCTCGAAGATCGGGAAAAGGTCCACCAGGGCCTCGCGCTCGACCTCGATGAAGCACAACCCCAGGCCGGCGTACTCGTGGATCAGGGCCTTGACCAGGGAGGATTTGCCCGTCCCCCGCGCGCCCCAGAGGAGGGCATGGTTGGCCGGAAACCCGGCCAGGAACTGGCGCGTGTTGCGATCGAGCGCCTGTTTCTGGCGATCGACGCAACGGAGGTCTTCCAGCCGTACCGCAGACACATAAGGCAAGGCCCGTAGCGCCCCGCGCCGGCCCTCGCCGCGCTGCCAGCGGAAGGCCCGCGCCTGTGCCCAATCGATCTCCTGCGCCGGCACGCCCAGCACCCCTTCCAGACGCGTCATCAGCGACTCGACCCGCGCCATCAATCGTTCCGCTTCCGACATCGCCCCCGCCCGTGCGCCCGTGTTCCCCAGGATGCCCGCCCTATATACTGGCCACCGTGCGTCGTATACCAGCCCGTATTATCCCTATTATATATACAGGCAGGATAGGGGTGGATGCCGAGTCAGCGCTCCCCCCGCAGCCGGCGCAGCGCCTCGTTCAGGCGCCCCTCGACCGTGGTCTTGTATTGCAACAGGGGGATGATGGGTGGGGGCCCGCGATCCCTTTCATTATCACGGCCCGAACACGCCGCCGACAGCTCGATATCGCTCACGTCGACGGGATAGACCCCGGTGGGGCCATGCACATCGAGCAGGTGCAGGGCGGCCTCCCGGTAAGCGGAGGGGCCTTGCGCCGGCTCGGAGAACTCGCGGCCGCAGCACCGCAGCGTGAACGCCCGGCCGGTGTCGGGGTGCGGGGTCCCGAGCGCGCGCACGAGGTAAGCGCCCTCCCCAAATTCATAATAGGCCCCCTCGGGCACCTCCGAAAGACGCCGTAAGCTGTCCGGCTCCCCCGGACCGCCCACGGTATAAAAATGCACGGGCGGCCCGGCGCCGGCCGATGCCGGAGCGCGGGCGAGCACCGTGTGCAGGAAACGCCGGTAGCGCCCCAGGAGCGCATCACCGCCGTCGATCTCGGCGTCTGCGTGGAACAGCGCCCCGTGCTCGTCGAGGACCAAGACCAGGGCACGCTCGCGTATGGCGACCACAAACACCTGCACCACCCCGGACTGGTTCTCGGCCAGGACCACCGGCAGCGGTCCGCACGCCAGGGCCCCTCTTTGCACCAACGTCCGGGTGAACACCGGGAGGGGGTGGCCGAGATAGCGTAACAAGGCGGCATGGGACTCGACCAACTCGGCCTGCCAGGTATCACCGCTCTGCGCCAGGACGCAATAAACGCTGCCCCAGGCCAGCACGTAACGGCGGGCCTCTGCGCGCACGCCATGCAGAGCGGTCACCGCCTCGTCCATGAGCTGCTCGAAGTATCTGGCGAGCCCTTGGGCGTCTGCCTCTGCATCACCGTAGACCAGCACCTCGATCGACACACGATCGGCTCGTCCCGAGGGCCAGGCCAGGTACTCACACAGGCAGCGCATTAAGGCCGTGTCCCCTTGAAAATGCAGGCCCAGCCGCTCTCCCCAGCTCGTCACCAGGATCAACTCGGCCAGCGCCACCCGGTACCGATTCCAAGGGGTGGGCTCGCCCTCCGACCGGTCTCGCTCCGCGCCCCTTCGTACCGGTACCGTCTCTACCCTGACCATGACCACGGCGCTCGTGAGCCTCGGCGCTGCGATGAGGTCGGTGGTTTCGGGTTTGTTCCCGGCGCCGCGCGCGAGCCCCCGTTCGATAAAGCCCTGCATCGTCTCGAGGTCGGAGCGGGACAGTTCCCCCGCCCCTGCGTCCACGCACCAACGCGTATGTGATGTGGAGAGTCCGTTGAGGACGGCCCAGGCGATGAGCTGGCCGGGGGCCTCGCCGGTCCTGACCAGGGCATCAGGGGCATCCTTTCGATCTATTAGGCCCGCGCCACGCGACAGTCCCCACGATTCGGTGGGGTCCGGACAGCGATGCAGGCACAACGCGTCTTCGACTCTCCCCCATTGGGTCTCTGGACCCAGGAGGGCGAACTTACCGGGACGCCGTTCGAAGGCGGCGTGCAGGCGCCGTCCCAGCGCCGTGATCTCCTCGGCCGTGACGGCCGAGCGCCCGCAGAGCGGGCGGGCGAACTCGGCCAGGACCCGGCAGCTCGTCCTCGAGGAGTCGACGATCTCCCGCCACTCCGCGCTCACCCGATCGAAGCCCCATCGATCCCGCTCTGCGAGCCTCGCGGTATCCTCGCCCGACCAGCCCCATTGCCGGCGGAGCCCCGCGATGAACCGCCCACGCCAGGCCCGGGCCACGTGCGAGGGGAGATGGCGCTGCGCCTCTTGCGCCTTAAAGTACAGACAGCGCCGGGCCAGCGCCAAACGTGGCGTATCGGCCTGCCTTTCGAGGTACTCTTCGACCCGGCGGTACAAGAGCCAATAGGGATCGAGGGCCTCGGCATCGGCAGCCCCCCCATAGATATACGCCTTGTAACGCATGGCGAGGAGATCGGGCCGGGGATATTCGCCGGCATAGGCCTCCAGGAGCAACAGCTTTAGAACGGATTTATACGGGGCGTCGATAACCTTGCCGAGTTGCCACAGGGCCGCGCCGGCGAATTCCTCCCGTGGGATCTCGCCGAGCCCCCCGAGATCGACACCGGGCATCTCCGGCGGTACGGCTTGCAAGCCGGCCACGCACTCGGCGTAGCGGTGCTCTTCGGCCGGCGGCACCCTCCACCACATCGGGCACAGACCCGCCAGCACCACGCTCGATCGATAAAACTCGTCGAGCAAGAAGTAATGCTGGGCATTGCCGCTGCACTCCGCGCTGAGCCGCGCGTGCCCGCCGGCGCGGAAGCGCTCGGGGTCGATGAGGAAGAAATGCACCTCCAGACCGAGCCCCTGGGCCCATTGTTCGATCACCCGTGCCTTGGCGTTGAGCTCCGCGAGCCGTCGCGCCTCGATGCCGGGCTCGTGGCAGACCCACACGTCGAGGTCGCTCTCGGGGCAGTGGGCGATGCTGCCCAAGCTTCCCAGGCAGTAGATCCCGAGGAGATCACGGGGATCCGCCGCCTCGCCCGCCCCGATCGCGCTCCGAAACAGGTGCAGCGCCGCGTCCATGGCCTCGGGGCCAGGGGCGAAGCGCTCGATCCCGGCCGGGGTCTGGCGTGAAACGTATCCCGGCAGGCCGGGACGGTTGACATGGAAGAGCAGCGGTAGGACGTCGAAGAATCGGACCTGCTCGGGCCTCAAGGCTTCGCGGATCCGGTGCAGGCGTGCCCGGTTGATCGATTCGAAGCGGCCGAGGACGCCGCTGCTCATCGGCTCGCTCTCTGTAGGCATGAATGTGCTTAGCGGCCTCTGCGATGCGATCCTGGACGCACAGGCCGCGCGCCGGCGGCCTTCCGGACCCGTGCCCCGAGTCGGGGTGGCGGAATTGCGGGTACAATAGACCCTCGGTCCCGCGGAGGGCGTTGCGCATCTACCCCTACCGCCGACCGCTGCGTGAGGGTCGATAAAACAGCAAGTTGCGATGAAACAGCAACCGGCGATGAAACAGCAAGCGGTCTGTGTCTACCTCGGCGAGGCCTTGGGGCGTTACGGTTTCGGGGGGGGACATCCGTTTGACGCGGGGCGCATGCGAAGCTTCGAAGAGGGCGCTGCGAGTGCCGGCGTGCTCCCGCGGGTAGAGCGCCACGAACCGGCGATCGCGGACCGCGCGACCATCGAGCGCTTCCATACCTCGGCCTATGTCGAGCGCGTCGTGCGACAATCCAAGACTGGAGAGGGCTATCTGGACTACGGCGATACCCCCGCTTTTCCGGGGGCCTACGATGCCGCGGCGGCGGTCGTCGGCAGTACGGTGGACGCCGTGCATCGGCTGATGCGGGGGGACTCCCGGCGCGCCTTCGTGCCCATAGCCGGGTTGCACCATGCGCGCCGCGACCGGGCGGGCGGCTTCTGTGTATTCAACGACTGCGGCGTCGCGATCGAGGTCTTGAAGGCGGATTACCGTCTGGGCTCGATCGCCTATGTCGATATCGACGCCCATCACGGTGACGGGGTCTACTACGACTTCGAGGACGATCCGGCCATCGTCTACGCCGATCTGCACGAGGACGGGCGCTTCCTGTATCCCGGCACCGGCGCCGCCGAGGAGACCGGACGCGGCCCGGCGCTCGGGACCAAGCTTAACATCCCCATGCCGCCCTACTCGGATGAGGCCGCGTTCCGATCCGCCTGGCCCCGGGTAGAAACCCATGTCGAGGCCCATTTGGAACAGGCCCGGCCGGGTTTCATCCTGTTCCAGTGCGGCGCCGACAGCGTGGCCGGGGACCCGCTCACCCACCTGCAGTATTCCCCGGCGTGCCACGCCTACGCAGCGGCGCGCCTGTGCACGCTGGCCGATCGCTACTGCGAGGGCCGAATCCTCGGCATGGGCGGCGGCGGGTACAATCACGACAACATCGCCGCGGCCTGGAGCGGCGTGCTACGCGCGTTTGTCGAGGCCGGCTAGATCCGCATATAGCCAATGTTAGCCGGCCATAAGCCGGCCATAGTATCAGCGTTATGGAGCACCAATTATGAAACGACCTATATTCTCACCAATCGCAGCTTGTAGCGCGGTGCTTGGATTATTGTTGTCCTGCGGAAACACGCAGGCGGCCCCCTTGACACCGACCGCTAGTGTGACGGTTACGACGCTGGTCCGGGCTGACGCTACACCACCGAAGGTAATCAAGCTAGCCCGCAATGATGTATTTATTCTTCGAGGTCTGTCCAGGCGTACCGGTGATTCTGTGGACGTCATCTTTACAAAGGGTGGTGATTCTTTTTTTCTCGTTGTTACTGGCATTTCAGGGGGCCCTGGCTTAATTGGGGGGCCTGAAATTCCACTAAAAGGGCCTGCGACTGTCACAATATCTGGGAGGGGATTCGTTGCGTATGAAATCCAGGAACTCTAACGCTTGACAGCCCGAGTAGGATGCGCTGAGGTACGAAGCGCATCTGTCGAGTGATGTCCCGCGATTGATGCCCCTCCTTGACGTCGGCACATTGTTTACATGGGGAATTGAACGCGGAAAAAAAACGCCGCGCCGGTGAGCTTGATGCGTTATACAGAGCGACTCAACCAGTTTGGAAGTCCCTTCTCCCTCGGTGAGAAGGTTAGGATGGGGGAATGAAATCAAACACTTTCGTCGATGATTTCGATCCCCTCACCTCAATCCTCTCCCGGAGGAGAGGGAGAAAAGACGGTGCCTCTCCCGGAAGGACAGGGACTTGGAGGTGTACCCGAAACTTCAAATAGGTTTGCTTAGGCTTTTACAGCGGTCTCGTTTATTATTCTGTTATTAACCTATTTGCGCCAGTGGAGCTGAGTTATGTTCACAAGAGCAATGACGATCGCGGGATTCGATGATGATCTATGTCGTGCCATGGAAGGAGAGCGCCAGCGCCAGGAAGACCACATCGAGCTCATCGCCTCGGAAAACTACGTGAGCCCGAGGGTGCTGGAGGCCCAGGGCTCGGTCCTGACCAACAAGTACGCGGAGGGTTATCCCGGTAAGCGTTATTACGGGGGCTGCGAGCACGTGGACGTGGTGGAGCAGCTCGCGATCGATCGTGCCAAGCAGCTCTTCGGCGCCGGTTTCGCCAATGTCCAGCCGCATTCCGGCTCGCAGGCCAACGGGGCCGTCTACCTCGCCTTGATCAATCCGGGCGACCCCATCATGGGGATGAGCCTGGCGCACGGCGGGCACCTGACCCATGGCGCGAGCGTCAACGTCTCCGGCAGGATCTACAAAGCAGTCCAATACGGGCTCAACACCGAGACCGAGGAGATCGACTATGATGAGGCGGAAAGGCTCGCGCTTCAGCACAAACCGAAGCTCATCATGACCGGCTTTTCGGCCTACTCGCGGGTGCTCGACTGGCAGCGCTTCCGGGACATCGCCGACCGGGTCGGGGCCTATCTCATCGCCGACATCGCCCATGTCGCGGGACTGGTCGCCACGGGGCTCTATCCGAGCCCCATCGACATCGCCGACGTCACTACCACCACCACGCATAAGACCCTGCGCGGACCGCGTTCCGGGATGATCATGGGGCGGGCGAACCCCGACATCGAAAAGAAGATCAACTTCATGGTGTTTCCCGCCTACCAGGGCGGCCCCCTCATGCACGTCATCGCCGGCAAGGCGGTGGCCTTCCGGGAGGCCATGCAGCCGGAATTCAAGGCCTACGCCGAACAGGTGATCAAGAACGCCCGGGCGATGTGCCGGGTATTCCTCGATCGCGGCATCAAGATCGTCTCCGGCGGCACGGACAACCACCTGTTCCTCGTGGATCTGGTCAAGCAAGGGCTGACCGGCAAGGCACTCGACGCCACCTTGGGGCGCGCCAACATCACGGTCAACAAGAACGCGGTGCCCAACGACCCGCAGCCGCCGTTCGTGACCAGCGGCATCCGGATCGGCTCGTCGGCCGCCACCACGCGCGGCTTCAAAGAACCGGAGTGCCGCCAGATCGCCGGCTGGATCTGCGACATCATCGCGAACATCGAGGACGAACGTCTCAACGAACGCATCCGTGGCGAGGTCGCCGATCTGTGCCGGAGATTCCCGGTCTACGGTCTCTGAGACGGAACCGCACGGTTCCCGCCGGGCGCCTCGCGCCTGATCCGACCCCCGCTTTGGTCAGTTCCGAAAGATAGTCGACGCGCCGATGCGCTGTCCCTTCTGCTCGGAGCCGGACACGCGGGTCATCGACTCGCGTCTGGCCGAGGACGGCGAACGGGTGCGCCGCCGGCGTGAGTGCACGGCCTGCCAGGAACGCTTCACGACCTACGAGGCCGCGGAGTTGAGCTTACCGCGGGTGATCAAATCGGACGGCCGGCGTGAGCCCTTCATCGAAGACAAGCTGCGCGCCGGCATGCAGAGGGCCCTCGAGAAACGCCCGGTTGCCCTCGAAGACGTCGAAGCATCGATCGCCGACATCAAACGCCGACTGCGTGCCTTGGGCGAGCGCGAGGTGCGCTCGCGGCTGGTGGGCGATCTGGTGATGGCGGCGCTCCGGCGGCTCGATTCCGTGGCCTACGTGCGCTTCGCTTCGGTGTACCGCCGCTTCGAGGATGTCCAGGCCTTCGTCGAGGAGATCGAACGCCTGGGCGGCACGCCTGAGAGTTTGTGAAAAAACCTACTGCGCGCGGGATGTCGCGCTGCGGCTGGTCCAATGCCGACCCCCTATACCTCGATTACCACGATAAGGAGTGGGGCGTGCCGGTCCACGACGACCGGACGCAGTTCGAGTTCCTGGTGCTGGAGTCCGCGCAGGCCGGCCTGAGCTGGATGACGGTCTTACGAAAGCGGCCGAGCTATCGCCGGGCTTTCGACGACTTCGACGCCGAAAAGGTGGCTCGTTACGGCGAGCGCAAGATCGCCGCGCTCTGCAACGACCCAGGGATCATCCGCAATCGCAAGAAGATCGAGTCGGCCGTCCTGAACGCCCGGGCGTTCCTGGCCGTCCAGGAGGCGTTCGAGAGCTTCGACGCCTACATTTGGCGTTTCGTGGACGGCAAACCGAAACAAAACGCCTGGCGCACCATTACCGAGCTGCCGGCCAAGAGCCTCGAATCCGAGGCGCTCAGCCGAGACCTCAAACAGCGCGGTTTCCGATTCGTCGGCCCGACCATCTGCTATGCCCACATGCAGGCCACCGGGCTGGTGAACGACCACATCGTGGACTGCTTCCGATATGGCGAGTTGACGGCGCGTAGGTGATATCGCGATCCGTCAGACCGGCTCTGGACTCCGACCGGCATACCTCCCCAGAAATGGGGGCCGGCACCGCCCAAAAGAATTGGGGTCGGTGCCGGCGCCTTGGGGTCAGCCGACGTTGACTTGGATCCTACGCGGCTGAGCGTGCTCGGCCTTGGGGATGCGGAGCTTCAGCACCCCGTCCTTGAACGCGGCGTCGCTTTTCGTGGTATCCAGCTCCCGGCTCAGGGTTAACGCCCGCCGGAAGCGCGGCGTCTGGAGCTCTGTATAGGCGGGGGTCGTACCTTCCGGTGTCTCCACGGCGACCTCGCCCTCAATGAGCAGCCCGTCGCCGTCCAAGCGCACCGTGAGCCCGTCCAGGGGCACGCCGGGCAGATCTGCAAAGAGCGTGATCCCGGTCTCGTCTTCGAGCACATCGATCGGCGGCACCAGCGCGGGGCTATGCCTTTCCGCTACCCGTTTTACAACCTCTCGTTTCTCACTCATGATTCATACCTCCAATTAACAGTCGATGGCTCGACTCATTTGACCTCGATACGCCTCGGTTGTGCCGATTCGCGTCTCTGGACGGCGATGGTAACCACGCCATCGCGGTAGGTCGCCTCGACGCGCGCCGGATCGGCGTCCTCCGGCAGGCTCACTACCCGCTTGAAGGAGCCGACGGCGCGTTCGCGCGCGTAGACGCTGAGCTTCTCGCTCTCCTCCGGAACGTCCGAGGCGCGCTCGCCCGCGATGGTCAAAAGCCCGCGGTCGATGCTGATCGAAAGCTTCGCGGGATCGATGCCGGGCGCAAACGCATCGATGCGGATGGCCGTCGGCGTGCTCCCGATGTTGATCGCGGGAAACGCGCCGCGGCCGACCGCGCGGATGCTCGAAGGCAGACTCAAGCCCCCGAAACCCTGCACCTCGCGCTGCATCCGGTCCAGCTCGGCGAACAGATCGGTCGGAAACCGCAACAAGGACTCGTACATGGTGATACCTCCACAGTTTGGCTATGAACTTCCCGCCCCTGCTCGCCGCACCGGCGTACCTGGCGCTCGATTGAACCCGGTGAGCGAGTTTCGCGGATGCAACCGTATATGGGGCCTGGTGCGTGTGTATCAAGCCCACGCCGCCGGGCACGCAGGGGCGACACCAATCGCGCAATCATTTCGCACGTGCGAAGTGATAAGATGCGTCCGGGGCGGTGGTCCTCTTTCTGGAAGCCAATGGAGTTCAAAGACTATTACCAGACATTGGGTGTCGAGCGCACGGCCGCCGAGGACGAGATCAAGCGCGCCTACCGCAAGCTGGCCCGCAAGTATCATCCCGATGTGAGCAAGGAGCGGGATGCCTCGGAGCGCATGAAAGCGATCAATGAGGCCTACGAGGTCTTGAAGGACCCCGAGAAGCGCGCCGCCTACGATCGGCTCGGTGCGGGCTGGCAGCCCGGCCAGGACTTTCACCCGCCGCCCGATTGGGACGCGGGCTTCGAGTTCCGCGGGAGCCCCGCCGGCCAGGGCTTCGCAGGGGACTTCAGCGATTTTTTCGCCTCGCTATTCGGAGGCGCCACGGGGGCGCGGCATGGGGCGGGGTTTCACGGCCGCGGCGAGGACCATCACGCCAGGGTCCTCATCGACCTCGAGGACGCCTTCCGCGGCGCCACGCGGGCCGTGACGCTGCGCGTGCCTGAACTAGACGCCGAAGGGCGACTCGCGGTGCGCGAGCGCACGCTGAACGTGCATATCCCCAAGGGGATCCGCGAAGGGCAGCTCATCCGCCTGGCCGGGCAAGGATCCGCCGGGGTGAAGGGCGGGAAGGACGGCGATCTC
>JALZID010000004.1 GCA_030860485.1 Pseudomonadota bacterium
GTATGAGGAGCTCGCGCATCCAGCAGTGAGATCACGCAGGCACCCGCGGACATGAAGAAAATCATTATCGCTGGAACACAACATTACGGCGCGGAGAGGATTAGGCGGACGGCTCCGGACCGACGGCAAACACGCAGCGGCGGCAGATGTAATCGTCCGGCGCTTCCACCTCCCCAATCGTCCACAGGTGATACTTTCGTCGTATATCGGACTCTACAATCTGATCGAGCGTCGTATCTGCGATGTTGCCCAGAACATGTGATTCGAAGTAGTCCTGGCAACACAGGACGACGTTGCCAGTCGCGTTGATGTGAATCCACTCGCGACTTCGATTGTTTAGCGAGCAGCCACGCAGCTTCGCATGATGGCAGTGCAGGCCGTACGGCGTGTCGCCGAGAATTCCTGCACGATCATTCGGCTTCCAGCGGAACGTCACCAACCGGGTGTCTGCGAAATAGGCCTGCAACGTCTCGTAAAGCGCATCATCCATCGGGTTGTCTAGCGCCTGCATGCTGACGCAGACGTTTATCCGACGCCACTGATCGAACTCCTCTGCCAGATACCGCACGTTCTTCATCACGCGATCGAACTGCCGGCTTCCGTGGATACGCACGAAGTCCGGCCGCTCCACCGCGGAAAGATGGATGTCGATCTCCAGGTCGGCGCCGGTGTGGGCTAAGCGGTTCGCAAGATCAGGCGTCAGGTTCGTGCCGTTCGTGAACAGCGTGATCTCTACCGGCAGGTGGGCGAGCTGCTGGACTATGGTAGCGAGGTGAGGATTGAGCGTCGGCTCGTCATATCCGTTGAGATAGACCTTACGAAGGTTCGGAAAAAGCGGGAGTTGTTCGACGACCTTCGAGACGAGTGGCAGCGGCAGAAATCCGCCTCTGCGTGGGTGGTACGCGACCGGACAGTAGACCCTAACTAACGTTGCAAAAACTCTGGTTGTTGGACGGTCTCAGGCGGCTTTCAAAGCCGCGAGGTAATGTAACAGCTCCTCCTGGACCGCTTGATTGGCTGACATACTGAGGGTGAGCTGTCCTTGCGGTCGGATCAGGCGGCCTGCGCGCTGGATAAGGCGACACCGGAGGGTATCAAGGCGCGCGAAATCCCACAAGGCGGGACGTTTCTCCAGCGTTGTGCGCGAAGGCGGATGGGCGATCATTTGGAGTTCACGGCCGAGGTTGTGGGCAAGCAGCACCGAGAGGAGATAGATCTGATTACCGACCCAGGTGTGGGTCGGCACATAATCGAGCTGATTATCGGTTTTAAGCTCGGCGAAGATCCCCTCTTGACTGCCCCGGCCTTGGTGGAAGGCAAGCGCCTTGCGAGCGCTGAGACGCTTATTGGTGAGAATGACCTTGAACTCGTAGCCGTATGCATAGGGGATGAAGAGGTCGAGTTGGACCGGTTCTTTATATTGCTGTTTGACTCGGGTTCGAATAAAGAGGAACCGATGGCGCGTCTCCCAAACCTTGGGTTTCCAGTAGGCTTCAAAGTAGGCGCAGCCCTGCCCAAGAGGCCACCACCAGCGACGCCGCTCAATCTGTTTCTTGAGCTCGGTGAAGCGCTCGCAGGGGACACTCACCGTATACTCCACGCCTTGGGCATCGAGGCTGCCGATGATCTCATCGCTGAAGAAGGCGCTATCCATACGCACCTCGATCGCTACCGCGGGGAGGGCGGCGCGCACCTCGCCGATACAGTGCAGGATAAAGTGCTTGGCGCCCCCGGAGTCGTGGACATTCCCGGAGCGATGCAACACATCGAGCACCTGACCGGTCTGCGCCACGGTGCAAAAGAGGGGGTAATAACTGCGCTGGCCCTTCTTCTTGCGGTTAAACCCCACCGCCGTGCCCTCGGCAAAGCGAGAGGTGCCCAGTACCGAGCCATCGAAATCGAGCGTCACCCGGGAGAGTTTCAGGGCCACCAGCCGTGCGATGACCATCTCCCGCAGCATCTCCTGGAGGTGCTTGACACTGTCTTGGTCAGCCCTTGTCAACCCGCGGCTCACGGTGGCCACATCGGGCAGTCGTCGCAAACCCAACGTCCGCTTCACCAACGGGTCATCCGCATAATAACGCAGATCCCGCAACTGCCGGTATCCGAGCAAAAGGTGCACGACCAAGCACAGCACCAGAGTGGGATAGCCAAAAATGGGGCTGACCGTGAGATGGCCAAAACACCGCCGCAATCGTTCCTTCAGCCCCAGACGCGAGAAGAGCTCTTGAATGAGGATGAGCCCCGAGAACGAGGTCAGTTGGCTGTCCTCAAAGCGAAGTTGAGGAAGGCTGTGAGTCTTGCAGTGAACGCAGGCTCTGCTACACTTCATAGAAGCGGTCTCCTTCTCGGATCTTACTGTTTCGGCAAACATATTATACCGAGAAGCGTAGGCCGCTTTCCATACTTTTCTGATCATAGGATCAGCCTTCTTGTTGGATGCCTGGACGTCACCTACGGTGATGTCCAGCGAAAAGCTTAAAACTAGTTAAAACCCTTAACCGACGCCATCTTCTGCCACTACACAACAGAATTTATGCAACTGGAGGGAAGACTTTGGACGGTATCGCGGATATCGGACACGCATTAGCGGCGTGGTTCGTGGATCCCGGCAAGAACTCGCTCTCAATCCTTCAATACAAGTAAATGTCTGAAAGGAAGCAGCAAGCGCGTTGCTCCATCTCGTCTATCAGAACACGCGCCGCAAAGCCTAAATGTGTTTGCTTGTCGCATTTCATTAACGCGCCGCCGAACAAGTCATTCGAGCGGAGCGCGAATAGCGTTGCTTTCATCCGCGAGACCTTGGATGCTTGTTTAGTTGTGTGCGCGCCCGCTCAATTCCGACGTTTAGGCAACTGAGGTTGCAGGGAGGATAATGGCGTTGATCGGTATATCTGGGAGACGGGATTGCCCGAAGTAAGCCGTTTTTTCGGGATTATCATTGCGATGTACTACAACGATCATTCGCCACCGCATTTTCATGCGAAGTATGGTGGCGACCAAGCGTCCGTTCGCATAGACAATGGCGAGGTTCTGGAAGGCAGACTGGGAACTCGCGCTTTGCGCCTGGTCGAGGAGTGGCGCGCTTTCCACCAAGCGGAATTGCTTGAAGACTGGAAGCGCGCTCAGGCCAGGCAACCGTTGAACAAGATCGAGCCACTGGAGTAAGTCATGATTCCAAAGGTAGTTGAGTTAAGGCCCTTGAAAGGCTATAGGCTTTGGCTGCGCTTCCACGACGGCACGTCCGGTACCGTCGATCTGAGCAGCGAGCTTTGGGGTCCCATGTTCGAGCCGCTAAAAGACGAGAACGTCTTCGCGCAAGCCACTATAGACCCGGAACTTGAAACCGTCACATGGCCCAATGGCGCAGACCTTGCGCCGGAATTCTTATATCAGCAAGCCGCCGCCGCCCAACCCGTCATTCCAGCGGACGCGCAAGAAGCCGCGCGCCGCTGAATTC
>JALZID010000005.1 GCA_030860485.1 Pseudomonadota bacterium
CGTTTCGGCGGTCCACCACCCTCACGGCTAGCACAGCGGTTCGACGTGGGATGGTCCTCACCGGTGCTGAGCAGAGTGGGTGGTCGTTTTGTCTGCCTAAAACGAGCTCTCGACCCGCTGCGACGAAGGGCTCGGCACAGGCGGTCAGGGCCTGTTCAACGCGTTTCCAAGCTTTGATGTGATACATAGTTGTTTCCTCCGCGAATGTGATGAATTGGAACTCATTCGACTTCTGGGTCACCGAGTACCGACCGCCTTGGGCCCGCGTGCGGCGCATCGTCCGGCCCCCGGAGTGCGGGACGGTGCTCGTAGAGCCGGCCGCGATACATACCAATAAGGTACGAGAAAACGGGCTTTGACAGCAGCCGCACGATCAAGTCGCCAAGGTACGGTGAGATGGCATCACCCAGCAGCAGCATGCGCGGCGGGGCGGGCAAGACGACCCGCGCTTGCCGCCTGTACACGGCGTTCAGGATGCCGGCGGCCACGAACTCCGCCGTGCGCGGGGTCATCGCCCGGAAGGGAGGCGGCATGTCGGCCGGATTGACCTCATCGAGCATCGCAGTTTGAGTCAGGGCCGGGTGCACGGTGGTCACAGCGATCCCAGTGCCATGCAGCTCTTGCCGCAGCGCGTCCGAGAAGGCGCTGATGGCGTGCATGGCGATCGAGTACCCGCCGAAGCGCGGGAAGGCCTTGCGACCGACCACCGAGGACATATTCACGATGTGGCCGGCGCGCTGCCGCTTCATGATCGGCAATACCGCCTGGGCGCCATACAGAACGCCGGAAAAGGAGACCGCCAGCATCTCGTTGAGGTCATCGGCAAATCGACCCCCCTCGATGGGCCCCACGTAAGCGTTGCCGGCATTGTTGAATAGGATATCGATCTGTCCAAACTCTTTCACCGTCTTATCGATGAGGTGTTGGATCTGTTCACGCACGGAAACATCGGTCGGGACTACGAGTACCCGGGGATTGAAAGTGCGAATTTCGTCAGCGACCTGCTTGAGCTTGTCCTCCGAGCGTGAGGCCAAGACGGTGGTGGCGCCTTCACGCGCGAAGGCCAAGGCCGAGGCGCGGCCGATGCCACTGGAAGCGCCGGTGACGACGATGGTCTTCCCATCAAATCTCGATTTGCGTGCCATAGTACTCTCCTATCACAGTGTATATACACGTATATGGTTAAAAATCAGCCGCACCAAGGTTCAATACGGTCCTGTTTAAGGGTGCGGTGCGGTTTAACACCCAAGTGCCTCAGAACTGCACGCGTTAGATCCGCCGTCAATGCTGTCGCGTTACGCGCATGGACCGAGGTTGACGGTCGGTGAGTGCGCTTCGCCATTAGTGCATATACACATATATTAGCCTAAAATAAGGCGCATTATGTATGGGCTAACGACACCGCCTGCGACAGGTCCTTCAGCATTGAGTCGAACCGACCCTGCCCAAGTCCCTCGATGATCCGACGTTGCGCCTGCTCCCACAGCGGCAGGGCTTTGGAAACCATTGCGCGCCCTCGAGTGGTCAGCGTCACCAGCTTCTGGCGGCGGTCGGCACCCGAACGGATCGCGATCAGTCCCTGGGCCTCCAGCGGCTTCAAGTTGCGGGTCAGCGTTGTCCGGTCCATGACCAAGACCTCGGCCATCTGGGAGATGGGCATCTCTCCCGACAGATAGGCGGCGACCAGTACCGTAAGCTGCGTGACGCGGATCCCTGTCTCTCGCAGCACCTCGTCGTAGAGCTGGGTCACGGCGCGGGTCGCTTTGCGAAGGTTGAAACATGCACACTGCCGTGCGACTTGTTGGCATTTGGTCATGGCTCCCTTCCCTTCCGAATTCATGATAGGAGTATATACACGCATCGTCGCCGTGTCAACTATGTTCTGCAGATAATCCCGATGCCTGTGGTTCGAAGGATAAAGAATAGAAAATTCAACGCGGTTTTGCAACAGTGCTGTTGGATCAGACGGGGCGGGTGGTCCGCGCGGGGGCGGGAAGAGGGCGTTTGGGCTGGCGCCGGCCGGGTTCGGGGTGGCTGTCGTGGCTTCAAGGTGACGCAAAGCCGGTAGCCCTTTGCACGGACGCGAGTCCGCCGGTGCCGGTCAAGTCACCTTGACCGGCACGAAGGTTCGGAGTGGGAAGGCGCTCACCAGTTCACGCGCTGATCGAACTCATACTCGGGGGGTTCGTTCAGGGCACACGTATCGACCCCGCGCGCATTGAGGTGCTCCTCCCCCTGGGGTGGATCGCGGGCGGCGATCGAGTGCATCGGCCGCCGCCAGGCCCCCGCCGCGCAGGGCCTGTGCCACCTCCAGGTCTTCCCACACCGTCAACTCCGCCTTGACGCCGTCGGCATGGCCGAGATAGGCGAGGTTGCGGAGGAACTCGATGCGCCCCTCGTCGATACGCCGCCCGCACCAGCGCACCTCGCCGGCCGTGGGCGGCGTCAAACCCGCGATGCCCCGCAAGAGCGTGGTCTTGCCGGAACCGTTCGGCCCCGAGATCTGCAACACCTCGCCGGCCTCGAGATCGATATCGAGGTTCGAGAAGACGAGCCGCTCGCCGCGCCGGCATTCGAGCC
>JALZID010000006.1 GCA_030860485.1 Pseudomonadota bacterium
GAGGCGACCAAGGCCTCACCAACAGGCCGGATATATGGGAGCAACTGCGCTACCGACCTCTGCCGTCAACGAGCGAGATGCTTGCAAATCGGAGGAGTCCATATATGGGGGTAAAGGCGCTGCGGCCAGGAAAAAGCTTGGTCAGCGCGTGTAGGGCTGACCCCCACCCCACCCTCCCCCGTCCGCAAAAAACACGGACAGGGGAGGGAGTTTCCCGCGCTGCCCCTTCGTTCACCGCATCCCGCCCGCACTAGCTCGTCGTTATAGGTCGGGATTATTCTATGACTTCAAACCTTATTTCTTTGATGAGCGTCGCCATGTGTTGTTCCAGCGCACCCACGCGCTGACTCAAAAAGTGCAGATCGCCCTTGATCTCGGCGATGTCCCCGCGGATCGCGCGTAGTTGGTCCAGGACCAGGTTGTCTATTTCAGTCATCGCTTAGAGATTGGCCGGCCGGGCCTGGAGTGCCGACTGCCCTTGCACCGGCTAGACCGTCGTGGCCTGCTGGACCACAGACCCCGGCGCCACCTTGTTGATCTCCTTCCGTATGATATCTTGATGAAAATAGTTCCTCCCCGAGGCGCGGCTCGCTTCATGCCGTGGTGATAATTAGAGCGGCATGACGCTATGATTGTCAAGGGGTGGAGAGATGGAGGGCCAAGCGCAGACGATGAGCATTCGCTATTTCCTTGCAGTCCTTTTCTGCATAACGCTCGAGGCCGACGCCAATGGCGCGCTCGAGGCCGTCGCTGCGCCTCCATCCGACACGCCGGCCGAGCCACCGGTCGCCACGCCGCGTGCCCAAACCGATAGCGGCTGGAGGTACGAGCGGGAGGCCGAAGCGTTCGATACCGCGAGCGTGGGTAAGCCCGGCGACCGCTCTGCCGCCTCCGGCACCAAGGCATTGGTGCAGTTCGGCTGCCGCGACGAGCCGCCCTGCACGCCGCAGGCGGGCGATGTCCAGTACGGCAAGCTGGAGGTGCCGGAGGCGGAGCATCTGTGGATCAGCCTGCGCTATTCCAAGAACGGCGAGCCCAGCGCCTCCATCCAGATCTTCCTCGACGACGAGAAGGGCGCGCGCACCGAGCTCACACCGGAGGATCAGAGGTCCTGGAACGACTTCGCCTGGAGCGATCCGATGGACCTAGGGGCGGTCGCGGCAGGCACGCATAGGCTGCGCTTCTCGACCGCGGGTCAACCGAACGGCGTCGCCGATCTCGACAAGTTCGTCCTGAGCCTCATGCCCGTCGTGGATCCCATGCATTTCCTGGGGCTGTCGGATGACGAGTTTCTGGAACGCGTCTCGCTGGCCGCTTTCCAGTTCTTCGTGGAGCAGGCCCATCCTGAGACCGGTGTCGTTAAAGACCGCGCAGGAAATGTTGCGCAGGATGACTATACGGTAGGTAGCACCGGAGCCACGGGCTTCGGACTCGCCGCCCTTTGTATCGGAGCGAAGCGCGGCTGGGTGAGCGCGCCGGAGGCGAGCCGGCGTGCGCTCGATACCTTGCGCTTTTTCCTAGACCGCCCCGCGAGCCCCCAAGGCTTTTTCTACCATTTTCTCGATCTTCGCAGCGGAGAGCGATCGTGGGGCTCGGAGGTGTCCTCCATCGATACCGCTCTGTTGGTGGCCGGGGCCATCACGGCCGGCCGCTGTTTCGCGGGCACCGAAGTAGAACGGCTTGCAAACACGCTATATGAGCGCGTGGACTGGGACTGGATGCGGACGGATGGCGGTGCCGTTCCGCAATCGCTCACGATGTCGATGGGCTGGATGCCGGAGCACGGGTTTCTTCCAAACCGCTGGGACTTTTACAGCGAGCTGATGGTGTTATACCTGCTGGCGCTCGGATCGCCCACCCACCCCATCCCATCCGGTAGCTGGCAGGCCTGGAAACGATCCGAAGGAGAATATGGCGGCCACCGGTGCATCGAAGGCGGCCCGCTGTTCATGCACCAGTACACCCACGCCTTCGTGGATTTCAAGGGCCGGAAAGACAGCCTGGGCTATGATTATTTCGAGAATTCGATCCGCTGTACCCTGGCCAACCGTCAGTTCACGCTGGATCAGAAGGATCGATTCAAGACCTACGACGACGACGTATGGGGACTGACGGCCTCGGATACGCCTGCGGGTGGCTACGATGCCTATGGCGCCCCTCCGTCGGGCTGGGCGAGGCACGACGGTACGGTGAATCCATCGGCGGCGGCGGGTTCCATCATCTTCACGCCCGAGCTTTCCATCGCGGCATTGCGGACCATCTACAACCGCTATGGGCACCGGCTCTGGGGCCGCTACGGTTTCGGCAGCGCGTTCAACGTGGATCGACGATGGTGGAGTCGGGAGGTGGTCGGCATCGATACCGGCATCACGCTGCTCATGATCGAGAACTATCGCAGCGGACTGATCCAAGACGTATTCATGTCGCACCCCGCGGTCCGCAAGGCGCTGGACGTGGCCGGCTTCGCACCGAACTGAGAGGTTGAAAAAAAGCGGCGCGAGTCAGGGGAGGCGGGATTTGCCGGGGCGCTACGTCAACGACTCCGACTCGTCGCCTGCACTCACCGAGAGTCGCGCCGCGGTTCGAGCCGGGATCAGGGCACCCACGGGGGGGTGCCCCTACGCCTGCCTGCGCTCACCGCCACTCGCGCGGTTCGAGGAACCTTTCGTAAAGCTCGGCCTCGGGGCTGCCAGGCTCCGGGCGCCAGTCGTAGCGCCATCTCACGAGCGGGGGGAGCGACATGAGAATGGACTCGGCGCGCCCCCCGGACTGGAGACCGAACAGCGTGCCGCGGTCGTACACCAGGTTGAACTCGACGTAACGCCCGCGACGGTAGAGCTGGAAGTCGCGCTCGCGCTCCCCATAGGGCCTGTCTTTGCGGCGCTCCACGATCGGAAGATAGGCGGGCAGAAAGTGATCCCCGACACTCCGCATGAATGCAAACGAGCGCTCGAAACCCCATTCATTCAGATCGTCGAAGAACAGCCCGCCGATCCCGCGCGCCTCGCCGCGATGCTTGATGCGGAAATACTCGTCGCACCAGCGCTTGAAACGGGGATAGACCTCGGTGCCGAAGGGCGCGCAGGCCTCGGCGGCCGTGCGGTGCCAGTGGCGTGCGTCCTCCTCGAAGCCGTAATAGGGGGTGAGGTCGAATCCACCGCCGAACCAGAAGACGGGCTCCGCCCCATTATGATCCACACGGTTTTCCGTCTCGGCCAGGAAGAACCGGACGTTGGCGTGGGAGGTGGGGACATACGGATTGCGCGGATGGATGACGAGCGACACGCCCAGTGCCCGGAAACGCCGGCCGGCCAACTCCGGTCTGTGGGCGGTGGCCGATGGCGGCAGATAGCTGCCGAAGACCTCGGAGAAGTTGATCCCGGCCTGCTCGAAGACCCGCCCCCCAGAGAGGACGCGCGTACGCCCGCCACCGCCTTCGACCCGCTCCCAGCGGTCCTCGCAAAAGCGTGTGGTCCGATCCTGTCCCTCGATGGCCGCGCAGATCCGCTCTTGCAAGCCATATAGATAGGCCCTGACCGCCTCAACGTCGATGCACACCGCCGACCCCCGCGTTCCTCCCACCCCAGGTTGAGGCTATGCTATAGGAGGTTATGTTATAGCATGGCAAGGGAAAACGCCCATGGGTGAACGCCAGGCCAAGATAGAGCGGAACACGAACGAGACCCGGATCGTGGTCGAGGTCGAGCTCGACGGTAGCGGTCGAGCCAGCCTCGCGACCGGCATCCCGTTCCTCGATCACATGCTCGACCAGGTCGCTCGCCACGGGATGATCGATCTCATGGTGCGCGCAGAGGGAGACCTGCACATCGATGCCCACCACACGGTCGAGGACGTCGGCATCACCTTCGGCCAGGCCCTGGCAGAGGCCCTGGGAGACAAGCGCGGGATCCGGCGCTACGGACATGCCTACGTGCCGCTCGATGAGGCCCTCTCGCGCGTCGTGCTCGACTGCTCGGGACGGCCGGGTCTCGAGTTCCATGTCGAGTTTCCGCGCGCGCGGGTCGGGGATTTCGATGTGGATCTCAGCATCGAGTTCTTCCGGGGCTTCGCCAACCACGCCCTCGTGACCCTCCACATCGACACCCTGCGCGGGCGCAACACCCACCACATCATGGAGACCGTGTTCAAGGCCTTCGGCCGCGCGCTCCGGATGGCCATCGAGACCGATCTGCGCCTGGGCAGCAGTGTTCCCTCCACCAAGGGCAGCCTCTGATCGCAGCTCATGGCGCGTCCCATGGAAACCGTCGTCGTCCTCGACTACGGGATGAGCAACCTGCGCTCGGTGGCGAAGGCACTGGAGCACGTCTCTCGGGGGCGACACCGCATCGTGGTGAGCGGCACGGCCGCCGATCTCGAACGCGCCGAGCGCGTGGTGTTCCCCGGCCAAGGGGCCATGGGCGAGTGCATGTCGCACCTCGGGACGATGGGGATCATCGAAGCCCTGCGCGAGGTCGTGCACACCAAGCCCTTCCTGGGGATCTGCCTGGGCCTGCAGGCGCTCATGGACTGGAGCGCGGAGGGCAACGGTACGGCGGGCCTCGGTGTCTGCTCGGGCCGGGTGCTGCGCTTCACAAACGGGCTCACGGACCCGAACACCGGGGAACGGCTCAAGGTACCCCATATGGGTTGGAACGCCGTCTCAGCCACCCGACCCCATCCCCTGTGGGCCGGGATCGCCCCCGGCGAGCGCTTCTATTTCGTACACAGCTATTACGTGGCGCCGGACGACCAAGATTGGGTCGCGGCTACGACCGACTACGGCCCGTCGTTCGCCGCCGTGCTCGCGCGAGACCGGATCTTCGCCGTGCAGTTTCACCCGGAGAAGAGCCAGCGGGCCGGCCTGCAGCTTCTCGAAAACTTCTTAGAATGGGAGCCATGAGCGAGTCCACATCAACGGCATTCGACGTTCCCAGCGAGCCCGCCCTGATCGTCGATGTCCCGTAGTTTTCCACATACCGGTAGCGAATACCGGCATCCTCGTTGCCGCGCCTGGTTCGAAGGGGCGCATCGACGACCCAGGCCCGTCCCGCTCGAATCAGTACTTTTTCAACACCTGTACGGTCTTGAGACGCGTACGAAACAAATACTTGTGCCGAGACCACGAAGCTCCTAGCTAGCTAGGGGGTCTCCCACACGGCCCAGAGATAGGCCAAGGCCAGCGCGAGGTAGGCCAGGAACGAGACGAGCAACAAGAGTCCCGACCAGGATCCCGGCCTGGCCCAGACGGGCAACTCGGGGGCGAGCAGGCGGTGATTCAAGGAATACAGGGCTACCGGAAAGATCACCGTGCCCCCGAAACCGATGAGCGCGCTCGTCAAGATCAAGGGGCCGGGGGCATCGAGGAGCATGGTGAACGAAGTAATGACCGTCAAGAGCGCGAGGAAAAAGAAATACCAGTGGCGCGTTTCAATTCGCCGGGCGCGCGGGAACAGCACCTGGACGATGTCGGCTTGCATGCGGCTCACGGCATCCGCGGTCGCGAGCCAGGTGTCCGTGAGGAAGGCCGCCGCGACCACCAGGAACAACACCCGTCCCACCTCGCCCCAGCCGGCCTCGAAGAAGCGACTCTGCACCACCGCCAGCTCGTAATCCTGGGGCAGGAGGCCTTTGGGAAACAGGAGGGCATAGGCAAGCAGGCAGGTCATAAGGGTCGTGAGCAGATTGCCGCCGATCCCGATGAGCACATCCGAGCACAGGAACCGGCGCCATCGCCGCCAGCGCCGCGCCGTCTCGGCCTCCGCTTCCGGTAGATAGCCATCGCTGGTCACGGGCTCGGGTCGGCCGAAAAGCGGCCCGGTGATGCGCCCGACGTGGGCGGCCATGCCGCTGCCCTTGTCGCGCAACCAATAGGAATAGAACAAGACCCAGAATCCCCCGAGACCGGCAAAGGTGATCGCGGTCAAGAGCTTGGCGGCATCGGCCATCTCCCAGGGCCGCGGCAGCGGGCCCACCGGTCCTGCGAGGCCGCGCGCGAATGCCGGGGCCGCCGCCATCACTTCGGGTTCCAGGCAGGCCCACAGCAAGCCCGCGACCGTCACCACCGCGACCAGTTTCATCAACCGCTCGATCAAGACATAGACGACCTTGCTGAGCACGATGGCCACCACGAAAACCACGATGGAGGCATACCCCCAGAAGAGCGCCTGGCCGCGCGCGCTCCATCCCTCCGGAAAATGCGTCAAGGCCGCGAGCGCCGTGCCCCCGGCCGACGCGAAGGCGCCGAACCATAAGAACGACAGGCTCATGAGCACCCACAAAAACACCCCGAGGCCGCGGTTCAAGCGGATGAAGCCGTGGAAAATGCTCTCTCCGGTCAAGAGCGTGTAGCGCCCGATCTCGAAGTTCAAGGGGAACTGCAACAGACAGGCGGGGATGAGGAGGCACAGGAACGTGAGCCCATACTTGGCGATGATGTAGGGCCACCAGATCAGCTCCCCGCTGCCCTGGGCGAGCGCCATCCACACGATACCCGGTCCGAATGCCGCGATGAAACCGGGAAAGGGCGGCAGAGGCCGGCGTTCCAGACGGAACGCCCTGCCACCCGTCATGGCCCTCCGCTCGTCATTGCCCTCCGTCCATCATTTGCTCTCCGGCGGCGCCGAATGCCTCCAGGCCGCGAGCCTTTCGATCCCCGCGTACCAGCGGCGGATCTCGCCGTAGGGCTCGATGGGATAGCCCGCGATCGCCGTGAGGCAGAGGGGCGCACCGACCGAATAGTCGGCCAAGGTCACCCCATCTCCGCACAGCCACTCGCGGCCCTCGAGATACCCGTCCAGGACCTTCGCGAAGCGATGGAAGCGCAGCTCGCCCTTCATGATCTCGGCGGGGTCGGCATCGCCCTGCCCGATCGCCTTCTTGACCAGACGCTCGTAAATGTAGACCCCGCACGCAGCCCCGAAGTGGGCGAGCCCCCAAGACTGCCAGCGGCTGATATCGGCCTGGGTCTTCGGGTCCGCGGACCAAAGTCGGTTGCCGGGCCGCTTGGAGCAGAGATACTGCATGATGGCGTTCGACTCCCAGAGCACGAAATCGCCATCGACCAAGATCGGGATCATATGATTCGGATTGAGCGCCACGAACTCCGGCCGCATCTGCTCGCGCCGGAAAAGATCGACGGGAACGAGCTCGCAGTCCAAACCGAGGTGATCGAGCACGGCAAGGGCCCGGCGGGAATTCGGAGAGGGCGGGAAATGATAGAGCTTCATCGAGACCTCCTTCGTGTAGAGATACGCCGCGCCCCCGCGAGGCAGGGTCTATTATTGCACAATGACCGAGCGCGACCGGCACAAGCGCTGCCGCCCGCGGGAGTCCCGCGCCGCTTGACTTCGGGTACACTGTCGCCGGTCTTTCCACGGGCTCAGCAGGCGATGGCCGGTCACAGCAAATGGGCGAATATTCAGCACCGCAAGGGCAAGCAGGACCAGAGGCGGGGCAAGCTCTTCACCCGTCTCATCCGCGAGATCACGGTCGCCGCGCGCATGAGCGGGGGCGACGCATCGGCGAATCCACGCCTGCGCGCGGCCATCGACGGCGCCCTCGCCAACAACATGACCAAGGACACCGTGGAGCGCGCCATCAAGCGCGGCGCCGGCGGCGGGCCGGGCGAGGACTACGAGGAGATCCGTTACGAGGGCTATGGGCCGGGCGGGGTCGCGATCATGGTGGACTGCATGAGCAACAACCGCAACCGCACCGTGTCCGAGGTACGGCACGCGTTCGCCAAGGCGGGCGGGAGCATGGGCACCGACGGGTCGGTGGCCTATCTCTTCAAGAAACAAGGGGTGCTGGGCTACCCCACGGGTAGCGACGAGGACCGCCTGACGTCCGCGGCGCTCGAGGCCGGGGCGGATGATGTGGTGGTCAACGACGACGGCTCCATCGATGTCCTGGCCACGCCAGAATCGTTCGGACGGGTGCACGACGCCATGGCCGCTTTGGGTTTGAATCCAGAGCTGGCCGAGATCACCATGCGCGCGACTGCGAGCGCGAGGCTCGAATTCGAGGATGCGCAGAAGATGACACGGCTCCTGGAGGCCCTGGAGGACCTGGACGACGTGCAGCGCGTCTACTCGAACGCCGACATCAGCGAAGAGACCCTGGCTCGCCTTTAGGGCTTGAGTTATTTATCTTCTTAGTCGGCCGGCCCCTTTGACCCGCATCCTCGGCATCGACCCGGGATCTCGCGTGACAGGCTTTGGCGTCATCGACAGCGACGGTCAGAAAAACACGCATGTCGCCCACGGCTGCCTCGACGTCGAGTCCGGAACGCTCGCCGATCGCCTGCGGCTCATCTTCGAGGGCGTCGGCCGGGTGGTGCGACTCTACCGGCCGGATGAGATGGCGGTCGAGCTCGTGTTCATGTATCGCAACCCCGATTCGGCCTTGAAGCTCGGCCAGGCACGGGGCGTCGCGGTGGTCGCCGGTGCGCTCGCCGATCTCCCGGTATTTGAGTTCACCCCGGCCGAGGTCAAGCTCGCCATCGTGGGGCTCGGCCGCGCCGACAAGGCCCAGGTCCAGCACATGGTGAAGGTTCTGTTGCGGCTCGATGCGGCACCCCCATCCGATGCCGCCGACGCGCTCGCCGTCGCCCTGTGCCATGGACACACCCGCAGTGCTCCCCTCCCCTCCCGGCGCATGCGCGCCAAGCGCTGGGCATGATTGGGCGCTGGGCATGATCGGCCGGATCCGCGGGGTCCTGCTGGAGGCCAGCCCCCCGCATCTGCTCCTCGAGGTCGGGGGCGTGGGCTACGAGATCGAGACGCCGCTCAGCACCTTCGAGCGCCTGCCCAAGCCCCAGAGCGAGGTGCGACTCTACACCCACCTGGCGGTCCGCGAGGACACCCATTTACTGTTCGGTTTCCTGACCGAGACCGAGCGTCGCCTGTTCCGGGCCTTGATCAGAGTCAACGGCGTCGGTGCGCGCACGGCGCTCGGGGTCCTGTCGGGAACCACCCCCGAGGAATTCGCGGTCTGGATCGAGACCCAGGAACTCACCCGGCTCACGCGCCTCCCCGGGATCGGAAAGAAGACCGCCGAGCGCCTCATCGTCGAGCTGCGCGATCGGATCACCGACTGGCGGCCCGGCGTGTTTCCGGGCGGCGCGGCATCGGCCGGCGCTGCGTTTAGCGACGCAAAAATGGATGCGATCAGCGGCCTCGTGGCGCTCGGCTACAAACCCCAAGAGGCCAGCCGCCACGTCCAGTCCCTCGACACCGAGGGCCTGTCGAGCGAGGCCATCATCCGCGCCGTGCTGCGCGGGCAATTGCAGGCCTAGCCATACTTATGGAATTCCCCTTTCCGCATTCCGCTCACTACGGCCGCATGCCCCCCATTGTGGGGTTGCAGCAGCGCGCAGCGCCTCGAATAATGTCGCTGGAAGCCAGGAGGCACTGAAGGCCCGGATACTGAACGGCCGCTGTGCGCCGAACGCGCGCCGCGCGCAATCCCATGGAAACGGAAAAGGACGCCGTTTCTCTAACACGGTAAGGGTTCCCGGATCCCTCCCCCGCTGGTGGAATTCCTCGCCGAGGAACTGGATATCAACATCCAAGGCGGTGGTTCGACCACATTTCGCCGCCAAGCCCTGGCAAGGGGCTTCGAGCCTGATGAATGCTTCTACATTCAACACGCCGAGCTGGTACGCGGGAAGAAACAGATTGATGGCCAGGGCCAGGGAGTAGCCCTGCTTGGCGCGCCGAGGATGCAGCGCGAGATCCCGAGCGCAGCAGGTTTTTTCACAACCTCAGAGAACGGGGTGACGGGTCATGGCGGCCTGCATCACCGTCCGCCCCATCGAGCCAGGCGATCTGGCCTTTCTATTCGATGTCTACGCCAGCACGCGCCTAGAAGAGCTGGCCGTGACGGGCTGGAGCCCCGCGGACATCGAGACGTTCCTGCGCATGCAGTTCTCCGCCCAGCACGCCTATTATCGAGACCATTATCCAGACGCAGAGCTGCAAATCATCCTGGCAGCCGATCCGGCCGGCCGGTCGCCTGTATGTCAACCATGGCGCGGAGGAGATCCGCCTCATGGACCTCGCCCTCCTGCCGGCCTACCGCGGCCAAGGGATCGGCTCATCGCTCCTCGATGCGCTCCTGGCCCAAGGGCAACGGGCCGGAAAGTCCGTCACCATCCACGTAGAGAAGCAAAACCGCGCCCTACGCCTCTATGAGCGACTTGGCTTCGAGAGGATCGCCGACCGCGGCGTGTATTGGTTCCTGGAATGGCGTCCCCCCCGATTAGGTAAATAGCCCCCTGAATGGCTCGGTGACTGGCCCCCCAACAGAGACCAGCTGCCGGCCATGGAAGTCCAGGATCTCGTCGCGCGCATCTCGACCCCGGCCACCGCAACCGCCTTACTTCGTTTCGAGATCGTCAACCGCGAAACAGATGCGGTTGAAACCAAGCTTGGCGGTGAAACCCGCGCCGGTCGAGGGGGTAGGAAACCGCGTGAGCTCCGAAGTAGGCCGGCATCTCCTCTCGGTCGACCTCACCGTCCCGCAATAACTCGCTGATACGCTCGTTCAGCCGGTTGGTCTCCTTGACATAACCCTAGCTAGTAGAGCTTAAGTTGCATCTCTAGGGTTTGATCGGAGATGCCGTTGAGACCGCTTAGATCGAATTGTTTCGGTGTGTAGGCCAGCTCTCCTCGCCCTCCTTCAGGGCCTTGAGCGTCGTGGATGCGGGCCGCGAGCGCTTGCTCCACGCTCGTCGCGGTCACCTGGTCCTCGCCGATCGCCGTGGCCCCGGTCTCGCCCGCACCGTGACTCTCCGGCGCGACGAGCAAACACAGGGATAAAAGCGCCCATCTTTTCGCACACATAACACCCCTCCACGAATACAAAGTCTCGATTTCGAATACTTGGCAAGAGCAAAAATATCCACGCAACTGCTGAAGGTGTCATTCCGGCGTAGACGGGGATCCACTCCACAGCGCCTTCCTCGATCCCGGCTCGCGGCCCCACGGCAATGCTTCCATGTCTGCCTCGCTAAGAGAGGCTCTCTGCGATGGGCTGGAGTTGACCGTGGACACTTCATCTTTTGGGAAGGAGGAGTCCACGATGTCGAAACGAAGAAGTGCATATCCGCCGGAGTTCCGGCGACAGATGGTCGAGTTGGTCCGGTCAGGCCGCAACCCGGAAGAGCTGGCGCGGGAGTTTGAGCCGATGGCGCAGGCGATCCGCAACTGGGTGGCGCAGGCGGCCCGAGACGAAGGCCGGCGTGCCGATGGCCTGACCACGGCCGAACGCCAGGAGCTGGGTCGTCTGCGGCGGGAGAACCGCCAGCTCAGGATCGAGCGCGAGATCTTGTCAAAAGCCGCGGCCTGGTTCGCTCGAGAGACCGGATCGATCCCCTCGAGGGGTTCGAATTCGTGAAGAGGAATCAGGCCGACTATCCGGTGGCTACGTTGTGCCGCATCCTGGGGGTCTCCACCAGTGGCTATTACGCGTGGCTGAATCGTCCGGCCTCGGCACGGGCGCAGTCCGATGCCCGGCTGAGCAAGCGGATCCGGGCACTGCATCAGCGCTCGCGTGGCAGCTATGGGGTTCCCCGTATCCTGGAAGA
Source organism: Pseudomonadota bacterium (assembly GCA_030860485.1). Classification (NCBI taxonomy): domain Bacteria; kingdom Pseudomonadati; phylum Pseudomonadota; species Pseudomonadota bacterium. The sequence goes on from JALZID010000006.1 coordinate 11,588, forward strand.
CCTGCAGGAGGAAGGCGAGCGGGTCAACCACAAGCGGGTGGCGCGCCTCATGCGCTCGGCGGACTTGGTCGGGATCAGTCGACGCAAAGGGTTCAAGACCACCGTGCGGGATCGCGATGCACGGCCAGCCCCCGATCGGGTGCAGCGGTGTTTCACAGCAGACCGGCCCGACCGGCTGTGGGTGGCAGACATCACCTACGTTCCCACCCTGGCAGGCTTTCTGTTCCTGGCGGTAGTCATGGACGTGTGCAGCCGCCGCATCGTGGGCTGGGCCATGGCGACCCACCTGCGCACGGAGCTCATCCTCGATGCGCTCAACATGGCGATCTACCAACGGCGACCGCAGGACGTGATCCATCATTCCGACCAGGGCGCGCAGTACACGTCCATTGCTTTCGGAGCGCGCTGCAACGAGGCTGGCATACGACCCTCCATGGGTTCGGTTGGCGACTGCTTCGATAACGCCATGTGCGAAAGCTTCTTCGCCACGCTGGAATGCGAGCTGCTGGACCGCAGCCGCTTCGAGACCCAGGCCGAGGCCAAGATGGCCATCTTCGATTTCATCGAGGGCTGGTACAACCCGCATCGTCGGCACTCGTCCATCGCCTACTTGTCACCCGTCAACTACGAGAGGAGGATATGTTCAACACCGAACCCGCAACCACCGCAATGCACGGCTTGAATCCCAAACCGTAAATCGTCC
>JALZID010000007.1 GCA_030860485.1 Pseudomonadota bacterium
GTCTAACATTGAGCGTCACGGCATCGTTTTCGTTGATCTGCGGGGTCACCGTCATCACTAATCCCACCGGTACGGTCTTCGCCGTGGTATCCACGGCAACTTGTTGCGCGCCGACACTACCCTGAAGCACAATCGCAGGCTCGACATCCACCTCGAAATAGACAACGTTCAGCACCACCTTGAGCACGGCCGTCTGATTGTTGAGCGCCATGATCTTGGGGCTCGAAAGCACCTTGACGTCACCGAAGGTCCGCAGCAGTTGCACGGCGATATTGATGTTTTTGCCGCTAGCATCCGCGTCAAGGTAGCTCAATATGAGCGAGGTGTTAGGAGCAAATAAAATGTCCGGGTTTGTAGCACATGATCTGTCCGGTTACATGGGAAGCCAGGAGGTGACCCATCATGAAGCGGACGGAATGGTTACAGGAGACTCGGAAGATGAGATTTACCGAAGCGTATTCGGGCTGGCAGGAGAAGCGGCTAACCCAAGAAGAAGCGGCGCGGTTGTTGGGGGTCTGTGCACGTAGCTTTCGGCGCTACCTAGACCGCTATGAGGAAGCGGGGTTAGAGGGATTGATAGGTCGTCGTCTTGATCAAGTATCGCATCGGCGGGCGCCGGTGGACGAAGTGCTGGCGGTGACCGAGCGGTACCGGGGGCGGCATTTAGGCTGGAACGTGAAGCATTATTATTCGTGGTATCAACGAGAGGGCGGGAGACGCAGCTACAGCTGGGTCAAGAACACGCTTCAGGGAGCGGGATTGGTTACCAAGGCGGTTAAGCGGGGTGCGCACCGCAAACGCCGGGAACGCGCTCCTTGGCCGGGAATGATGTTACATCAGGACGGCAGTCGGCACGAGTGGGTGATGGGACAGCAGTGGGATCTGATCGTGACGATGGATGATGCCACCAATGAGCATTACGCCATGTTTTTTGTTCCCGAAGAAGGCACGGCGTCGAGCTTTCAGGGTGTGCGGGAGATCATCGGGAGTCGGGGGCTGTTTAGCTCGTTGTATACCGACCGAGGCAGTCATTACTGGATCACCCCCGAAGCGGGCGGCAAGGTGGATAAGATCAACCTCACCCAGTTTGGGCGAGCAATGAAGCAGCTCGGCATCGAGATGATTCCGGCCTATTCCCCGGAAGCCAGAGGCCGCAGCGAACGGGCCTTTGCCACCCATCAAGGTCGCTTGCCCAAGGAACTGGCGGCAGCCGGGCTCACTGCCTTGGAAGCGGCCAATCGCTACTTGGAGGACGTCTATCGCCCCGCCTTCAACGCCGAGTTCCAACAACCGGCCATGGAAGAAGGCTCGGCCTTCGTGCCGTGGGTCGTGGGTGCTCTGGAGGACATCCTCTGCGAGCAGTATGAACGCACCGTAGGCCATGACAACTGTGTGCGCTTCGAAGGGATCACACTACAAATCCCACCCGATCGGTATCGTTGTCACTACGTCAAAGCCAAGGTGCGGGTGCATCGCTACCTGGATTGTACATTAGCCATCTTTCATGGCCCGCGCCGCTTGGCACGCTATGACGCCAACGGCCAGCGCCTTGGAGCCCAGGATAAGGCTGCTGCGTAACTCCGCTTCGCAATGACCGGATGGAAAAAACCGCTTCGAGCCCTATGCCCTCGCGTTTTTCCATCTTCACATAAAAAGCGGACAATTAATTTGCTATAAAACCGGACAAATCTTTTTGTTGACAACATAAGGCCTTGTTTTGACGAGCATCGTCCAGCTGGAAATTTGGAAGACAGCCCTGTTGCTGTCACGAGGGCCGTTACTCACTCCGTGGGCGCGGCGCCGGCCGCACCCCCGGTTCGCCCCTTGATTGTTATACCTGACTACGCGGGCTTATAGTTTACGATTTCCACCCACGCGTTAAGGATCCCCGGCCGTGCGTGCTTCCTGCGGATCGTTACAGGTAACGCTCCGAGAGCAGCGCGTAGATCGCGCTCCACATGCGCACTCCATCCATCGCATCCGGTGCCACGTCGACGTGCACCAGGCCGCGGGGGAGGAAGATCTGACTCTGTCCCGCGGGGAGCGCCGCGGCCAAGGCCACGCTCTCGACGTAGGGAATCATCGAATCGTCGAGGCCGTGGACGAGAATGAATCGGGTCTCGAGCCGTGAGAGATCGCGCGCGGCGAGGTTAAGTCGCTCGACATCCGTTCGCAACGCTGGAGGAAACCGGCTCAGCAGATGCGCGCTGCGCGCGGGGTCCCGGTTCACGATGAAATCGTAGACTTGCCGCCCCTCGGTACTGAGAGAGGCCAGGAGATCATTGACGTCCGCCTCGGGGTTTACTATTTTCCGCCGCGCCAGCGTGCCGAGGAGATAGCGTTCGCGGGCATTTTCGAGACGCGAGGCGTTACTGACCGCGTAGACCC
>JALZID010000008.1 GCA_030860485.1 Pseudomonadota bacterium
CTCGGCGATCCGAGTCAGGATCTCCTGCGAGAACGTGCGTCCGCCCATCGTAACCATGCCGCGAGTCTACGACACGGCGGGCGCTGTGTCCAGCACATGTTATGGGCAAGCTACAGCCCGGAGGGAGGGGGAATAAGCCATTGGACAGCCGATATTTCTTCCCCTCCCAACGGGAGGGGATTGAGGGGATGGGCGATCGGGAATCGTCGCCTTCCTTACCAAGGCATACCGAAAACCTGAACGAGATGGGTATAGTAGTCTAGCGGCGTCTTATCGGCCGGCCAGGATGACACCGATGCCGACCGACCAACGCCGTAGGGAAGGACCTGGGCAGTTACCGCCCTGGTCAGAGCACACCACATTCAACTCTGTGTGTTGCGCTCGACCCAGCGGACACTCGAATCCAGCGTCTCCCGTTTCCAGAACGGGGCGCGCGATTTCAAGTCCTCGATGAGAAACCGGCAGGCCTCGAGGGCCGCCGCACGGTGCGCGGACCACACCGCACAAAGCACGATGGGTTCGCCAGGCGACAGGGCGCCGATCCGGTGGAGGATGAGGGTATCCATGAGCCCGAAGCGCGTCATGGCCTCGGAGGCGATCCCGCTGAGATGCCGCTCCGTCATACCCGGGTAATGCTCGAGTGTCATGCCGCGCACCGCATCGCCTTCATTGAAGTCGCGCATGGTACCGACGAAGACGGCGCAGGCGCCGTGCCGCCCCGATCCGGCCAGCGACTCGCGCTCGTAGCGCGCCATCTCCGCCCACGGGTCGAAGGGGGCATCGCGGATCTCGATCCTCATGGCAGCTTGGCCTTGGTGAAGACCTTGGGATCGTAGCGGCAGAAGAGTCCACGGCGTTCGATGGCGCCGTAAAGCACGCGCAGGGGGGTCGGCACGAAGCGCATCAAACGCCTCCCCAGGCGCCATAGTGGCGAGTCCCAGAGCCGCTCCTCCCACATTGTCTCGTAGTCGCTCTGATAAACGGCCTGGGTAAAAAGCGCCGTCTCACGGTCCTTGCAGGCCAACACCGCGAGGTAGGTCGGCCAGCGGTTGGCCAATTCGACGCGCCGCCGGGCGCGCGCGGGGTCCGCGACCTCGAACCAGGGGGCGCCGGGCCGATCCTCGAACACGAACAGTTTTCTGACCTCGAAACCGTTGCTCTCGCCGAAGGCCCGGAAAAACAGCTCGGGGCTGAACTGGTAGAAACCGTGCCCCAGAAAGTTATTGCACGGCACGATCGAAAGAAAATGCCCTCCGCTCGCGAGCATTTCCATGCAGCTCCGGAGGGCGGTCGGAAAATTGAACACATGCTCCAGGGATCCACCATCGATGACCGCGGTGAACTGCCCCTTGTAGCGATCGGCAAGCGCCACGTTGAGGTCCACGATATCGGTCGCGTGCTCGTAAGCCGAGGCATCGAACGACCGGATCGTCCGGGCGCCCAAGACCTCCAGGAACGGCTCGGCGAAGCCCTGGTTGCGCCGGCACAGGGCATGAACCGCGTTCAGCGGATAGACGAACCCGAAGGCCGCGAGGTTGCGCCTGAGCTCGGCGGCGCTGAGATGCAGGGTCTGGCGTCCGATCATCGCCGTGCGCTCGAAAGAAGCCCCGAGGCTCAGTGCATAGAGCAAGAAGCGCGTGCCGTGAACGTCCAGACCCATTCGAGAACCCACCCCGCCAGGGACGTGTAAGGATATACAAATGAAGGTCTGGCGATCGATACGGACGATCCAGTCATAGACTGGGACCAACACCGTTCCAAAGCCCCGTCGCCGGGATCCGCCTTCCCCTCTTCCAGCCTACAGGCCTGACGCCGCCGTGACCAGTATCACGGCCTCGACCACCTCGACCGTGGCCCCGAGTGTGTCGCCGGTGCAGCCACCGAGGTGGGCGATCATGAACCGGCGTAGCAGATACACGGTCGCGAGCGCACTGGCCGTCGCGAACACACCGAGACCGAACGCGCAAACGACGAAGGCAACCCCGGCGGAGCCGATCGCCGCGCGTCTCGGCAGGTTCGCCAGGAGCTCGCTGCCGAGCCCGCTCACCCGCACATAGGGCGTAGTCAGGAGCACCAGGGTCACCGCCGTCCGCCCCAGCACCGGTGCCAGGATCAGGGGGGCGTAGGCTTGGCCCCCCAGGACCTCCGCCAAGGCGGCGAACTTTACGAGCAGCACGAGGACCACGGCCACGATCGCCATCGCCCCGGCATGCGGGTCCTCGAGGACGGCCAGGCTCCGGTCGCGGTCCCCGCGGCCAGCGGCCCAGGCATCGGCCCAATCCGCAAGCCCATCGAGGTGCAGCCCACCCGTCAGGGCGACCCACAGGGTCACGACGATCGCTGCGCGCAGCCCCTCGCCCACCCCATCGAAGAGCGCCGCTTCGATGCCGCAAAGCGCGCCGATCACGAGGCCCGCGAGCGGGTACATAACCACCGAATGGCCTGCCGTCGGTCCCCCGTGCGGCAAGCCGCGCGGCACCGGGAGACAGGTGAGAAACCCGAGCGCCGCCCAAAAGGCCGTGATCAAGGGGGGGGCCGGTGCCACAGTAAGACCGGGGCGCCGGTCTCGTCCGCCTGCACTCGGGCGAGCGAGCCGTAGGGTACATCGATATCAAACAGCCTGCCGACGGGCAGATCCAAGGCCCTACGCAGGATCACGCGGATAGGCCCCCCATGGCTCACGACCAACCAGTGCTGCCCGCCGGCCTCGCCGATCAGGTCCTCGAAAGCGGCCCACACCCGCCCATCGAAGGCCGCGTAGTCCTCGCCGCCCGGTGCCGGATGGTCCCCCGGGCACGCCCAGAAGGCGAATAGCGCGTCGCCGTGCTCGCGAAGCAACTCCTTCCAGGGCCGGCCTTCCCATTCGCCAAACCCGATCTCGCGGAACCGCGGTTCGATGCGCGGCGTGAGTCCAAGGGACGCGCCCAGGGCGCGGGCCGCGGCCCGGCAGCGCTCCAGTGGCGAGCTGACGATCCCGGCCCAACGCCATGGGGCACGTGCCCAGGAATCGACCTGCCGCGCGCCGACGGCGCTCTGCGCCGCATCGGCGTGGGCGCCGAGACACAGCCCGCCCTCGACCTCGCCGTGACGCAAGAGGTCGATGACGGTGCCGGGCCGCGTCGTCATGACGCGATCAGCGAAGATATGGCGCCGCGACGGCCGCTTCCGGCCCGCATCGCCCTTTCAGGATCTGTGGGAGTCCGACCGTCACCCACACCACCCGCTCGCAGATCCGGGCGAGGTCCTGGTGCAGCCACCCCGCCTCATCGGCGAAGCATCGCGCGAGCGGATGCTCGGGCACGATGCCCATGCCCACCTCGTTGCCGATCAGCCACACCTCACCTTCGAGGCCCGGCAACACCTCGAAGAGCGCGCGACGCTCCGTCTGGAAGCGCCATCCGCCCTCGGCCAGCAGGTTGCCGAGCCACAAGGTCAGGCAATCGACGATCACGAACCGCGAGCGCGCGGACTGCCGGGCAAGCGTCTCCGCGAGCCGTAGCGGCTCCTCGATGAGCACCCAGTCGTGTGGACGACGCGCGCGGTGGCGGGCGATGCGCGCCGCCATCTCGGGATCCGCCTCCGACATCGCCACTTGGGCGGTCGCGACATAGACGACCCCGAGCCCGGAAGCCTGCGCCTCTGCTTCGGCATAACGGCTCTTGCCCGAGCGGGCGCCGCCCACGATCAAGGTGCGCATCGGCGTGCCTCGATCTGGATTGCGCGTAGACAGTCCGAGCACAGACAGGCAGCGAACCGCGCCGAGACGTAGGCGCGCTCCGCGGCGGACAACGCGATGCCATCACAAGGACAGCTCGCGATCTCTTTGGCCCTGCACCCGAAGCTCTGGCCACACCTTGGACAGGTCTCGTCTCGATTGTCGGGGGTGGGCACGGGGTCTCTCAAACCGGAAGCATCGACCGGTCTATCATATGACCAATCGCAGGCGAGCATATGACCAATCGCAGGCGAGGCGGATCCGCCGCCCGTCACGGCGCGGGGCCGGACACCGCCGCTTCGTCGAAGGTCGCCATCCCGCCGTGCAGTGCGCACGTAAGCCGCAGGATCGGTACCGCGAGGGCCGCACCGCTCCCCTCACCCAGCCGCATGCCGAGGTCCAGGAGCGGTCGGACACCGAGCGCGCCGAGCACCTGGCCGTGGCCTGGTTCGGCTGAGCGATGGGCGTAGAACAACCACTCGCCGACGGCCGCCTGGACGCCGACAGCGAGCAAGGCCGCCACGCTCGCGATGAAGCCGTCGACGAGCACCGGAACGGCGCCCGCCGCGGCATGGAGATAGGCCGCGACCAGCGCCGCGATCTCGAAGCCACCGAGACGGCGCAGGACCTCCAGGGGATCGCCTAACGCCGCTCTATGCCGTGACAGTCCCGCCGCGATCACGGCGCGCTTATGCGCCACCCCGACGTCGTCGAGGCCGGCGCCGGGACCGGCCATGATCGCCGGATCGGCGCCGAGCAAGGCGCAGGCGATGGCACTCGCAGAGGTGGTATTCCCTATCCCCATCTCGCCACCGACAAAGAGCTGCGCACGCGCGCTTCGCACCCGTTCGATCGCCTCGCGGCCGGCGTTCAGGGCCCGCTCGAGCTGTACCTCGCTCATGGCCGGCTGTTCCACGAAATTGGCGGTCCCGGCCCCGGCGCGCGCCACGACCAGCCCGGCACAGTCGCGCAACGGCTCGACCACGCCCACATCGACGACCTCGAGCCGCGCCCCGATCGCGCGCGCCAGTACGCTGATGGCCGCCCCGCCGGATAAAAAGTTTCGCAGCATCTCGCGGGTGACCGCTTGCGGATAGGCCGAAACCCCCTCCGCCACGACCCCGTGGTCGGCCGCGAAGACCGTGATCGCGACCCGGTCGATCGCGGGACGCCCCGTGCCGTAGAGCCCCGCCAGCCGCACCGCTAGGTCCTCGAGCGCGCCCAAGGCCCCGCTAGGTTTGGTCAGGCGCGCCTGACGGGCGAGCGCCTGCGTGCGGCTCTTGCGGCACGGCTCGGGGATATCCGTTGGCAGGATCGCCTGGCGCCGCATCGTGTAGACCCGTGGATCGACGCTCATCAGGTGTCGGAATGACGGGGCATGGGGTTAGAGCCCGTGGGTTCAGAGGCGTCCGATCCCTCGCCTGCCTTGCAAGGTGGGGTAGCAGCAGGGTTGACCCATCGTGCCCAGGGTCCGCGCCGCGATCCGCTCGGGCCACGCATACGATAAACTCGGGACGCGAGCTCCGCAAAGGTCGGCCAGCTCGGGCTCCGCAGAGGTGCGGGGAGCGCTGGTCGTCGGCAGGCGCTGTGCGACCTCGGGCCCGAGGCGCATCTTTGCGGCTCGATGAGCGTACCCTGGGCGGAGGCCGGATCAATGAACAGGAAGGGTGTAGCTCTGATACTGAGACCTCAATGCACCGTTCGTTTAGGGAACAGCACGACGTTTTCTGGGATCTCGACGGTGCGTTGGTAGGTACTGGACAACAACTTCCAGGCGCGCTCAAAGCGCTCGCTCTGGTGGAGTGCGCGCAGGGTCAAGATGGC
>JALZID010000009.1 GCA_030860485.1 Pseudomonadota bacterium
ACGCCGATCTGCCGCCCTCCTCCCCGCAGACCTGGGGCGAGCAGACCGATGTCCCGGAGGCCGCGGACTGGTACAACGCGGGCTATATCATCTGCTGCGGGTCCAACCTCCCCATGACCCGCACCCCCGACCCTTACGGTCCCCCCTCATGGGGGCCGAGGGCGAGCTCGCCCTCCGGTGGACGACGTTCCGCGAGGAGTTCTGGGTCACATTCCGCTGCCAGACCTACTGGCTCCTCGCCACGCCCGCCGCCTGGCGCGTCCTCTGGCACCTCCCGCGGACCGGCCGCTTCGAGCCGAACCAAGACCGACCGCGTCGTGCGCGACGCGACCGCCGCCGGCCGCCTCGGCCTTGACACGCCCAGGCCCGTAGGGTAGGGTTTTCGCTGGCCCCACGGGGTGGAGCAGTCCGGTAGCTCGTTCCCCCGCAACCAAAATCAACAAGGGGTCAGGGCGCGCGGCCCTGGCCCCTTGTTGTTTTCACCCAGCGTTGCATCCAAGAACTGGCTCTCCAACGAGCCGGTCGAGAAGTTCTGCGGCGGCTGTGGCACGCCCTTGGCGCCAGCCGCTCAAACACATGAACCGAAATTCGTGTAATGGAAGAGGTATCCAATGATAAGAGATCCACAGCAACTACTCGCACAGGTTATCGGAGCGGTCCTGACCCTCGTAGGGGTGGCCGGCTTCCTCACCGGAGGAATGCTGTTCATCTTCGGCGTCAACGCCCTGCACAACGTCGTGCACCTGTTATCAGGCGTTCTCGGTTTAGCAGCCGGCTTCTACGCAGGCGGCCAGTGGGCGAGGTACTACAACCAGGGGTTTGGTGTCGTCTACCTGCTCGTCACCGCCCTCGGATTTGTAGCACCCGCCCTACGGCAAGCCTGCTGGCGATCAATCCCGCCGACAACTTCCTGCATCTAGCGCTCGGTATCGTGCTGGCCGGCGTCGGATTCGGCGTCCCATCAAGAGCAATGGCGTAAGGAGCAATCCCTGTCGGATGCCATGGTTGCACGCGAGCGGAGCATCTGCCATGTCATCTACGGTGTATCGCGGCGCCATCCAAAGCTTCCTCTGACCCCATCGTCACCCCACTAAACGCCTTACTCGGCGCTCCGTCGATCATGAGCTCGACGTAGATGTGCTAATTGGGTAAGTTGGGTAAAGCCGTTGGTTTAAAAGTACGGGTCGGACTCTTTGGCAATGAGGGAGGCGTCCTTCGGTCGCAGGCGAAACGATTCGAGCGTCCCCACATTCCCGAGAACGGCGTCTCGAATCTCTCGCTCAAGTTGGTCGAGGAACTCCCAGTTGTCGTCGGACGGCGCCATTAAAGCCATGGTGAGTGAGCGTTATTACAAGCTTCCCCTAGCAGACGAAACACGAACCGCGCATCTTACAACTGGAGATATCCGATCAGGCAATGGTACAACCAAGCAACCGCTTCCATTGACTATAGCCAATTTGGGGCAGATCCTGTAGATGCTGTCTTAGAGCTTGGTTTAGGCGGTTATTCCATCTGGGAAGTCTGGCGGCGGGGTGACAGGCACCGCGGCGTATTGGATCACCGATGTCGCCCGGACCCTGGTCGCGCTTCTCGCGGAGCTCGAGTCCTTTAATGGCGTTTGATTTGCTACCGTTGATGGGCTATTGGTTCGAGTGGTTTTTCAACTCCCGGCTCAAGGCCCGCGGACCGTCACCGCGTGGTCACACCCATATCAATCCACCACGGCAGAAAACTTTGCTCCCACTGAAAAACGGGGGCAAGGAGGGATGTACTGATGGCTGCTCAGATGCAGATTAATATCAACGGCGGGGTCAGCCCAGACACGGTAAAATTGCCTCCTGCGCAGGATGTGTGGGCCGCCCTAGAGAGGCGACTAAGCTTCCACCCTTCACCGCTAAAAGTAAGGTTCGACCCTTCACCGCTAGACGTCGAGGTAGGAGACCAGATCTTCTGGACCAATAATGACGCTCAACCCCATTGGCCTGGCCTGAAGAAGCCCGATGGATCAATAGACGAGACCTTCTTCATGGAGAATCAGATCGCGGGGGGTGATAGCTCCGCCACTTTTGCACCGGGCGTAGCAGAGACGCTCGTATATGTCTGCTCTCTCCATCGCGAACCGCCCTGCAGCGAAGCAGGGACGATCGTGGTGAACCCAGCGTCATAGCGCCCGTCCGGGCAGGTCGATTCATCAACGACAGACATCGGCACAACGCCGCGAGGGGAGCCTATATGAAAGCGTGTGATGCTGTGAATAAGCAAGACAATGCCCGAGGCAATGATCGGCGAACGGGACGAGCGGCTGTGGGCCTGGTGAGCCGTCGACTTGAAGCCTTTTGGGTCGCGCCGGTGGTTCTCCTCACCGCGATCATTCTCGTATCTCCGGCGCAAGCACAAACGCCAACAACGCCTAACTGTGATATCGGACGCGAGCTCCCTACGATCCCTGAGCTCACGAGTGAAAAGGAGGGGAAGGAGCTGAAAGCGGTCCTCATGTTGAGCGATGAGTTTCGCAGTATGTGGGTTCGTAAGCCTGGGCCGAGTACGACATCTAGGGACGGGCGTTGTCTGCGGCAGCGTCTGAGGTATTTAAATGGCTGGAAAGTAGCAGACTGGAATGCGCCCGATCCACCTCCAACAGCCTCGCCTTACCCTGGAGAGCCCATTCCCGGGCCGACGTTGCGGGCCCGGATCGGCGATCTGATTCAAATCAGCTTCAGGAACCACGTCGACACGAAGAATTTTCCCACGACGCTGGACAGAGGAGATTGCGATGTAGCGACCGGCACCCTGCCGGATCCGAACAACGCAAGCAACACCATCAAGGTTAACGTCTACCCGCGAAATGACAGTATGCCCAATTGCGTGCACGGTTCCAGCACCTCGAACCTCCACTTCCACGGCACTCACACGACGCCCAGTACGACCGGGGACAACGTGCTGCTCTACATCCGCCCTGCTTTGAGGGTCAGCGTCGAGGGCAAAAGCGAACCCCAAATCCAACCTACGGATGCTGTCGTCAAGGAGAATTTTGCCAAGATGTTCGGCGACTGCGAGAATACCGGCTCGCCGACGGAATGGGAACAACTTCCGCCACTTTGGCGAGCGGACCAGGAACGTCTCCTCAAGCTGTACGATGCAACCGCGCCGTACCATGGGCAAAACGCGAGTCTGCCGACCGCACTGCATCTGTGGCCGAAAAACGAAGCAGCGATCAAAGCCGAAAGATGGCCGCAATATTCCGTTGGCGCCTTTCCCTATTGCTTTCGGCTACCGGACTACGACGCGCCCACGTTGCCCATGCCCAGGGTCAAGATGGGTCAGGCCCCCGGCACCCATTGGTACCACGCCCACGTACACGGCTCGACGGCTCTGAATGTCGCCAATGGTCTGGCCGGTGCCTTCATCATCGAAGGCCCGTATGACGACGGGCTGCGAGCTTTTTACGATAAAACGAATGCGGACCCGGGGCTGGAGGAAAAAGTACTCGTGATCCAACAACTGTCAACGTCGCTCAGCCTGTTGAGCGCGACGCGCTCCGGCCCGCCTTTCTTGTCCGTGAATGGCCGGCGCGAGCCGGTCATCACCATGCGGCCGGGCCAGGTCCAGATGTGGCGTATCGCGAATGCAGCCTATCGCAGCTTTGTGCAATTCATGGGCTTCGTCCGACAAACAGACCCCACCACCCCCACCTCATGTAGCAGTCCGACGGGCAGCAGCCCGGAGGCGCCCTGTGTGGACTGGCGGCAGACGGCGCAGGATGGGGTGCAGTTCGCTCCGGCTAACTACGAAAATGTCGGTAAGGCGAACGCGAGGTTCAACATGGCCGGGGGAAACCGGGTGGATTTGCTGGTCAAGGCGCCGAGTACGGCAGGCAGCTACAACCTGACGGTATGGGAGTCGACGAGTGAGAGTCCGACTACCAAAGGTAATGGAACCAGAGTACGGGAGGTCACTTTGCTGACGGTGAAGGTTGAGGGCACGCCCATTGCACCGGCTATGGTATTCATCGACGAGAAGAGCTTCCCTACATTCCCAGATTTCCTCGACAACATTCCAGAAGTGGAGGACCCTGGAAAAAGGAAAAACATCGCCTATGACACTACGCCGGGCTTCACAACCTCCGCCGCCTACCTGCGCGGACCCCTAACAGGTCCCGATCCTGTGCTGCCGACGCACACCATCGACGGCAAGCTGTTCGACGACCAAATCAAGCAAAGGATGGTTCTAAATAGCGTCGAAGAGTGGAAGGTGTCCAACACGGCCGTCGGCATAGCGCACCCATTTCACATCCACATCAATCCATTCCAGGTGGTAGAGGTTTTCGATCCCAATAATGCGGAAGCTACTAGGAAGCCTACGGAAGCTGCGCCTAACCCTTGCTACGCTGACCCCACAAACCCGGACACCTGGAGAGTTCGCAATGACTGCGATAAGCTCAAGCTTACGCCGCCGTTCGTCTGGTGGGACGTCCGGGCAATACCTGCGGCCCGCGACGCGGGTTTGCTCGACCCCGCGGTTCAGTGTATTCAGGACAAATCTGCTGAAGGTAAATATCGGTGCCCTGATTCTAGAGGTAACGCTTGTACATCCAAAGGCAACAAGCAGTGGTGTTCCGTCAAGATCCCCGGCTACTTCAAGATGCGCAGCCACTTTCCTGATTTCCCCGGAGTATTCGTGCAGCACTGCCACATCCTGGCGCACGAGGACGTCGGAATGATGCAATTCGTCGAGGTTTACGACCGCACAGTAGGACCCACGAAAGGAACCATCGGACTCAGGCACTATTAGCAGATCACAAAGCGGCTCACCAGGACCGGCTGAAGAGGGCCTGATCAGAAATCAGCGGATCACGGCGCCGCCGTGAGGGCGGCGCCGGGACTCGCGCCAGGGCCTCGGGGCCGTCGTGTGCCCACGTGGCGGGAATGGTTTCCTGCGCTGCGCTCGATCCCCGAGTTTCTTCGTCTGGTGTGGGAGACACATCGGGGATACGCAGGCGCTACCGTGGCTCTGCGCCTGCTGCGCGCCGGTGTGCCCATCGCCACCCTGTGGGTCGCCAAGTTGATCATCGACACGGTGGTGGCGGCGCGCACGGGACAACCGGACCTTTCCCAGCTGTGGCTCCTGGTGGGGCTGGAGTTGATCATCGTCGCTACCGGCGAGGTGCTGGCCAAAGCGTCAACGGCGGTCGAAGGTCTCTTCGGCGACCTTTGCTCCAACCATATCAGCGAGAAGCTCATACGCCACGCCGCCACGCTCGATCTGCGCCATTTCGAAGACCCCGCGTTTTACGATCAACTGGAGCGGGCGCAGCGCCAGACCACGGGCCGGATCGGCTTGCTCCCGCAGTTGCTTTCGGTGGGTCAAGACTTGCTGACCCTGGCTTCCCTGGCGGCGGCCGTTTTCGTGTACAGTCCTTGGCTCTTGGCGCTCTTGCTGGCAGCGGTGTTGCCGGGCTTCCTGGGCGAAACGCACTTCAGCTCTCTGGAGTATTCTTTGCTGTATCGCCGGACGCCCGAACGGCGGCAGTTGGAGTATCTGCGCTCCCTCTGCGCCGGCGATAAGACGGCCAAAGAGGTTCAGATACTTGGGCTCGGTGAGTGGCTGCTGGGACGGTACCGAATGCTCGCCCACCGGTTTTATGAAGAGAACAAGCGGCTGGCGCTGCGTAAGGGAGTCGCCGCGACCGGGCTTTCGCTTTTGGGCACACTTGGATATTATGCGGCGTACGCCATCATCCTGTGGCGCGGATTTTACGGGATCATCAGCATTGGCACGCTCACATTTCTGGCTGCCGCGTTCGCCCGCAGCCGCGCTCTGACGGAACGAGTCCTGTTCACTGCCGGCAACATCTACGAGCAGGGCCTCTACATCCGAGACCTATTCGATTTCTTCCAGATGCAACCCACCATCGTGTCTGTGCCCGGCGCGCGACCGGTGCCCGCCCCCATTCGCCAAGGGTTGGATTTCGAGGACATCGGCTTCCGGTATCCGGGCAGCGACACGTGGGCACTCCGGCATGTGAATCTTCACATCGGTCGCGGCGAGAAGATTGCGCTCGTGGGTGCGAACGCGGCCGGCAAGACTACACTGACCAAGCTTCTGGCCCGGCTCTACGATCCCACGGAAGGACGGATACTGCTCGATGGCGTGGACCTGCGCGAATACGAGCTCGAATCGCTGCGCCGTGCGATCGGCGTCATCTTTCAGGACTTTGTACACTACGATCTGCGCTTCGACGAAAACGTTGGCGTGGGCCAGATCAACCAGGTGCAGCAGTACCTTGACGGCCTGGCGGAGCTATCAAGCAGTCATGATTACACTGCTCTTGGCGCCGACAACTTCTCCAGCGACAACGCTATCGCAGCCGCCGCGGAAAAATCGCAAGCGGCCGAATTGGTGCGGCATCTTCCCCTCGGATACCGGCAAATACTGGGCCGCCGTTTCGCGGGAGGCATCGAGCTTTCCGGAGGCGAGTGGCAAAAGATCGCGCTGGCCCGCGCTTACATTCGCAGCGCGCAGATAATGATTTTGGACGAACCGACAGCGGCGCTCGATGCGCGCGCCGAGTATGAAACCTTCAACCGGTTCGCGGAGCTGGTGTCAGGACAGATGGTCCTGCTGATCTCGCACCGCTTCTCCACCGTGCGCATGGCAGACCGCGTCGTTGTGCTTGAGCAAGGCGGCATCCTGGAAGAGGGAACGCACACTCAACTGATGGCCCGCGACGGTCTCTATGCCGAGCTCTTCCGGCTTCAGGCGGAAGGTTATCGCTGAAAAATATGATCTCCACCTTTGACGCTGTCGCGCCCACCTTCGAACGCTACCGCGCGCTGCCCCGGGGCGTACCGGAGGCCATTCGTTCGGCCATATTGCAGGCTACGCGAAAGCCACCACCCGCGCGCGTGCTGGACCTGGGAGCTGGAACCGGCCGGATCGGCAAAGCCTTCGTGGCGGCCAACGACTTTTACGTTGGCGTCGACTCTTCTTTGGGAATGCTGCAGGAGTTTCTGCTGACCACCCGCACCCCTTGTCTGGCGCAGGCCGACGGACAACAGTTGCCGTTTCGCGACGGCGCTTTTGATATTGTGATGCTCATGCAGGTGTTGAGCGGCGCCGGAAATTGGCGAGGGCTTCTTAGCGAAGCCCGGCGCGTCCTGCGGCCCGGGGGAGCGGTGGTAGTGGGACACCGGGTGGCGCCGGCGGCCGGCGTTGATGCGCGACTGAAGAAACGGCTGGCGGCCATCCTCGAAGCAATGGGTGTCGAACAGCATCAGGCAAAACAATTCCGTGACCAGGCGCTGGCATGGCTGGGATCCTGCGCGGCTCTCCGGCTCCATCTGCGGGCGGCCACATGGGAGCGAAACCCCACCCCGCGAGAATTTCTCGTTCGTCACCGCACCGGCGCGCGCTTCGCCGCACTGCCTGATGCGGTCCAGGACGAGGCATTGCAGAAACTGAGCGCCTGGGCAGAAAAGACCTTTGGTTCGTTCGATGCCGCCTTTCGAGAGGAGCACAGTTTTGAGCTCAACGTATTTCACTTTTAACTTGCGGTCCTTGCCACTAGAGGCTAACTCAGCAGCCAGGAACTATCGATGACGGAAATAGATGACCATACCCTGATTTCCGGGCTCGGCAGGCAACTGCTGAACAGCTCGCTCAACGACGCGGCGCTGATGCAGGCGACCGAGGCCACACCAAACTACACTATCCTGCCCTGGGTCAACGTGGTCAAGATCGGCGGCCAGAGCATCATCGATCGCGGCCGGGCCGCAGTTTATCCATTAGTGGAAGAGATCGTCGCCAATCTTGGCCGGCACAAGATGATCCTGGGGACGGGAGCCGGTACTCGCGCCCGCCACATCTACAGCCTGGCCATTGATCTCGGCCTCCCCACGGGCGTTCTCACGGTGCTGGGCACGGCGGTGGCCTGGCAGAACGCCCAGATGCTCCATTATTTGCTGGCGCAACATGGAATTCCGTTTGTCGAGCCGGAAGGGTTTGGCACTCTGCCTCATTATTTGATGGAGCGCAACGCGGTGGTCTGCCAGGGCATGCCTCCTTACAAGCTTTGGGAGCCAAACCCGGTGAAGGGCCGCATTCCGCCGCAGCGCACCGATACGGGATGCTTCCTCATCGCGGAGGTCTTTGGCGCGCGCAAGATGATCTACGTGAAGGATGAAGACGGGCTCTATACCGCCGACCCGAAGAAAGACCCCGGCAGCAACTACATCCCGCGCATTAGCGTGCAAGAGCTGCTGGCCCGAGATCTGGACGATCTGATCGTGGAACGCGCGGTGCTGGAATTCATGGTGCGAGCCCGCCATATCAGGGAAATTCAATTCATCAACGGGCTCAAGCCCGGCCAACTGACTGCAGCCCTCGACGGCGAGCCGGTAGGCACCGTCATTTACCAGGACGGAGGCGCGAAATGAGCCTGGATCGACCCGGCGCCCAACATGTGCAGTCACGCCTGATGCGGGAATCGTTGGTTGACAAGAACCTGCTGGCCCGAACCGAGTCGCAGGTTTCCGCCATTCTGGCGGACGCGAACGTGATCCAGATCGGTGGACGCTCCATTATGGACCGCGGCCGCTCCGCGCTCTTGCCTTTGCTGAACGAGATCGTCGCCAACCAGCCGCAGCACCAGATGATCGTCGGCGTCGGGGCAGGCGTGCGCTCGAGACACATTTTTTCAGTTGGCCTCGATCTGGGTCTTCCCACCGGTGCTCTTGCGGCGCTGAGCGCCAAAGATGCCGCGCAAAACGCCTACATGGTTTCCTGCCTCTTGGCCAAGCACGGCTTTGTGTATCTGGAAGCGCCGTTTGTCGTGCAACTGCTTCCCGCCATGCTGGCCGCGGCGCGAGGCGCCGTGTTCAACGGTATCCCGCCCTATTCGCTGTGGGAGCATCCGCCGTCCGTGGGCAAGTTGCCGCCCCACGGCAGTGATGCCGGCTCCTATTTGGTTGCCGAGGTCTTCGGAGCACGCAGCGTGATCTTCCTGAAGGACGTTGACGGCCTGTACACCGCCGACCCAAAAAGCGACTCCCACGCAGAACTGATTCCGGAGATCCGCGCCAAGGAACTGGTCCGCAGGACCCTTCCCACTCTTCCCATCGAGCCCTCCGTCTTGGAGTTGCTGACCCGGGCTAAGCTGGCCCGAAGCGTTCGCATCGTGAACGGCCTCGTACCCGGCAACCTCTCCCGTGCTCTGGCCGGAGAGTCTGTAGGCACTGTCATTCGCGAGTGAGTGAAGGGCACAACGCGGGTCGGTGTCTAAGACAGGCGGCGTGCACCACGTGCAACGCTAATAGCCGAGCACCGTGGGCGGCATGACAAGCGGCAAGGTCAGGAGAGCCTTCGACCAGATCGCGGCCCGGGATCCGCCGCCGGGCCACCACATGGCCGACACCGACGCTCATGAAGAGGCACACGAGCGTGGATCATCGCCTTGGTCACCGAGGTGGGCTCCATTCAGCGCCTCCTCGTTGACCCCATCGGCGGACCTACCCAAAGGGCATTCAGATGCCTGCTGTTCCGAACGGTGCCGTCGTTGCGTAGGCTCTCGATGCCACCGGCGCCCTTGGCCTTGGCCTCGACCGACACATCGGACGAAAGGGTTAGGTTGGTGGCCTTCTCGGTTGATGTGGTTGCCGGCAGTTTGTGAACGAATCTACGGCGCTCGGGATCTCGCGTTGCGTCCTCGGCGGGCTTGCGACGATTGTTTCACAAGCGTTGAGATCACCGCGGATCACCGCGGTGTTGACATCTGCGGCGACGGCGTCACCTGCCCGGCCTCTTGCGGTGCGCGCACGAAGTGCGGGTCGAAGCGATTGGTGACGTTGACCACCAGGAACGTCAGGACCAGGGCCATGATGACTCCGACGGCCAGGGTGACCGACACGGTCGCCCGGAACAGATGGCCGTTGATGATCACGTTGACGAGGATGAACGGGAAGGTGACTACATTGAAGAAGCCTTGTACCAGGGGCACGCCGATTACGTTCCCGATGCTGATCATGCCGAGCGCCACGACCATGGCGAAGCCGAACCCCGCACCGATGCCGGCGAAGGCCGTCAGCATCTGTGGGGCGCGGTGGGCGACCCCGCGCGCCCATAGGACGGCGAGGATAATCCCCGACGACATGGCGGTGTCGATCAGAGCCATCAAGAAAGCGGGGCCGAGATCAACTTCGAACTGCTCCACGCCGAAGCGCGCCAGCGTGTAGGCGCACAGCATGGTGACGAGGAGAGCATACGAAGTTGGAAGATGCTGCGGGCCCTTTTCCAGGACGAAAATGCCGCGGTAGGTATTGAACAGATTTACGGTAGTGGCAAGCATTGGAGTCGACTCGAAATAAGCATGTTCTTCAAATCCGGCTCGCGAGGGGCTTTGATACCTCGTGAACGTCCGGAACGGAGGAGTTTCGGGGTCACGTGCCCCGACCTTTTTACAATTCAACTATTAGTTTTTTCGATTAATTGGGCTCTGGACGCGGCGTCGTGGGGGTCGATGCCGGAAGCTGCGGCAAGGTCACCGTGAGCGGCGGATCGGCATCGAGGCTCCTCAAGAAGGTCGCGACGCTGGCGGCGTCCGCGAGGCTCAGCTTGGTCCCGAGTTGGGTGTCGGCCATGATCTGCACGGCCTCCTCGATGGTCCACACGGAGCCGTCGTGGAAATACGGCGCGGTCAAGGCGATGTTGCGCAGGCTCGGGACCTTGAACACAAAGCGATCGGCCTCGTTCTTGGTGACCTCGAAGCGGCCCGGGTCGGCGAGCCCCTCGGGTGCCCGAACGACACCGAACTTCTGGAACGACCCGCCGCCCAAGGCCGCGCCGTTGTGGCACCCGGTGCAGCCGACCGCGACGAACTTGTCGAGCCCCGCGTGTTCTTCGGGGGTCAAGGCCGTAGCGTCACCGGCGAGGAAGCGGTCCAGGCGCCCCGGGGTGATCAAGGTGCGCTCGAAGGCGGCGATGGCTCGCGCCACGTTGGCATAGCTCAAGGGCTCGGCGTCGTCGGGGAAGGCGGCCCGGAAGCGCTCCGGATAAGCCGGGATGCTGCGCAGGCGCTTGAGCACGAGCGTCTCGGAGGAGGCCATCCCGCCGGGGCTCGAGATGGGCTTGCCCGCCTGCTCCTCCACATCGGCCGCCCTTCCGTCCCAAAACTGGGCCACGTGCAGCGCGGCGTTTAAGACGGTTGGTGCGTTACGACCCCCGATCTGCCAGCGATGGCCGATCGAGGTGGCCAGCCCGTCTCCACCGCCGCTCGCGAGGTGATGGCACGAGGCACAGGCGATGAAGCTGCTCTTGGATAGCCTGGGTTCGAAGAACAGCGCCTTGCCGAGCTCGACCTTCGCGGGTGTGACCGGGTTCTGCGGGTTGTCCGCCACCTGCGGCAGGAGTCCGAAGTAGCCCTTGGCCTCTGCGGGCGTGATCCCGGGTGCCGCGATCTCCGGCTCGCCGAGGAACAGCCGGCCCACCACCACCCCCGCGACGACGATCGCCACCGTGCCGAGGAGCCAGGTGCGTAAGTTCTGTGTCATGCCCGCTTTTTTCGTTCATTCTCGGGCGCTCGTGGCGCCGGTTCCGGGCCCGATCGGGGGCCGGGGTGGTCGCGTCATGATAGCAGCGGCCTGATGTTCATGCCACCTGGGTATCCCCGGGGGCCCGCTTCCCCCACGCGCGAGGTGTGCCGCTGCTGCTGCACTGCAAGGAAGGCGCTGAGCCGTCCATTGCAGCGCCGCATCTGCGATTCTGCCATGAACAGAACGGCGAGAAATCAAAAACTCGAAAGGGCGCACTATACTAGATCATGGAGCAAGTGGATCGGTGTCTAACCTCGGACACCCTGGAGAGTGACCACGAGGCAGAGACGGAGGGCCATGACGTGGGCGCTCGCCTATCGTGTGACTAATCCGCCTGAGGGGGATCGGCAATGCAGTACCGAAGAATGGGAAATCCGACGGCTTTTGTGATACTTACCGTGGTACTTCCCCTGTTGGGGGCTTGTGATGCGGTGTGGCAGGGTTCCGGCGGGCCGCGGGGGGCCCACGGCGCCCTCGATATGGGCGCGCAGACGGCCCTCCTCGATAGCCTGCTTCGCGAGCACGACCCGACCCGGCCCCCGCCTGGTATCGATCCGCATACCTGGCAACAGGTCGTCGTTCCTGCCGACAACCCCATGACGCCGGAACGGGTGGCACTCGGCAAGAAGCTGTACTTCGATACCCGCTTGTCCAAAGACGGCACGGTGGCCTGCGCGACCTGCCATGACGTCAGTCGCGGCTTCACCGACCAGCGCCCGGTGTCGGAAGGTGTCGGCGATGCCCTGGGCAAGCGCAACGCCCCGACCACGATGAACGCCTTTCTGATGCAAAGCCTGTTTCTCGACGGTCGCGCCCCGAGCCTCGAGGCACAGGCGAAATTACCCATCCTCAACCCGATCGAGATGGCGCACCCGAACGAGCAGGGGGCGCTCGCGGCGATCGCCGACGATCCCGCATACAAAGAGATGTTCTCCTTTGCCTATGGACGTCTCCCGAACTATGAGGACCTGGGGCGGGCCATCGCCGCCTTCGAGCGCACCTTGGTGTTTCTCGATGCCCCCTTCGACCGCTTCCTGGCGGGCGACACGGAGGCCATCTCGGAAGAGGCCGCGCGCGGCTGGGTGCTCTTCAACGGCAAGGGGCGTTGCATGAGCTGTCACCAGTTGAACCCCTCGAATCCCATCGGTACCGACCACCGATTTCACAACGTCGGGGTGTCGGCGCGCAAGCAGAATTTCGAGGCCCTAGCGCGCCAGGCGGTCGAAGCCCTGGGACAGAAGGGGGACATGCAGGCGGTCGACCGTTTGGCCCTGCAGACCGATCTGTCGGAGCTCGGTCGGTTCCTGGTCACGAAGGACCGCGCCGACATCGGCGCCTTCAAGACCATGCAGTTGCGCAATATCGCCCTGACCGCGCCCTACATGCATGACGGATCCATGAATACCCTGTGGGATGTGATGGATCACTACAACAAGGGCGGGGAGCCGAATCCGTTTCTGGCCGGCGGCATCGAACCGTTGGCCCTGAATGAAGAGGAGATCGATGCCATGGTGGAATTCATGTTTGCGCTGACCGATGCACGGTTCGACGAACAAAACCAGCGCGCCCTCAAGGAACAACGCAAGCTGGCCGGCACCGAGCGCCGCTTCCGGGACACGGCGATGGCCGAACGTGAGGTATTCCCGTTCGAGGAGCGGGTCATGGGCAGGGTCCGATGAGTGTGGAGAGAAGAGCATGAAACGAGCAACCATCAAGAGCGTTGAGACGAGATACTACGAAGAGCGCGATGCGTTGATGCGCGGCTTGAAGAACCTCGACCGCCGGAGCTTCCTCAAGCTGTCCGCGGCCGCCGCCGCGGCCGCGCTGGCCCAGGGCGTAGCGTTCAACTTCCACAGCTTCCAGCCGGTTCGGGTGGCCCACGCCGCGAGCGGCAGCACGGCGGACTTCACCTTCGCGTATATTTCCGACTCACACCTCTATAAACGCGATCTCAACGACCGCTTCGTGCGGCAGTTGCTGCGTGCCGTCGACGATATCAACCACCTGGCGCCGCAGCCGGATTTCGTGCTCTATGGCGGCGATCTCGCGCAACTGGGGCAACCCCTGGAGCTCGAGCTCGGCGCCCAGATCCTGAAAAACCTCAAGGCCCCGGTCAGGATGATGGTGGGCGAGCACGACTGGTTCCTGGACATGGGCGAGAAATGGCGCGGGCTGTTCGGGCAGCCTACCTACTCCTTCGATCACAAGGGAGTGCACTTCGTCGTGCTCCACAGTGTGATGGAGGATGACTTCTGGACCGAGCGCGGCATGACGCCGGCGCAGCGCATGCAGACGGTGGCGGGGCTCGACAACGGGATCCAGAGTCGCTTCAAGGTCGGGACAGAGCAGCGCAGCTGGCTCGACAACGACCTCCGGGCCTATTCCAATGATGCCCCGATCATCGTGTTCTCACACTCCCCCCTGTACAAGTACTATCGCCCATGGAACTTCTGGACCGACGACGCCGAGGACGTACAGGCGATCCTGGCCCGTTTTAGCCGGGTGGCGGTGGTGCATGGCCATACCCATCAGCTCCTGACCAATCGCATCGGCAACATACACTTCCACGGCATGCTGTCGACTGCCTGGCCGTGGCCGTATGCGCCGGAGGGGCTCCCCGCCCTCACCGTGCAGATGAACCGGGCCGATCCCTTCAATCCCAACGACGCGCTGGGGGATGGCTCGGTGCGCGTCAACCCGGATGGTCTGGTCGATAAGCTCTACAACCTGTGGAATCGCAATCCGATCCAGGTCGCCAGCGCTTACCTGGCGAGCGGCGGCAAGACCGCCGGGCCGCTGACCCCCAATCTCAAGAGTTATTGATCGAGTGTTTATTTTATTGATCAGTTGGCAAGCGTTTGGAGACGATATGAAAATGCGAACGATGAAGCCCCTCGTTTTCGCCACGCTCGTGGTGCTGCTCGCGACCTACCGGGAGGGGGGCGCAGAAGCAGTGAGCGACGTGACGCCGAAAGGCGCGCAGGCCCCATCCCCCACCGAGCAGGACCGGATCGATGATGCCGCCATGGCGCAATGGAAGCGCCGCGGCGAAGGACCCGACTGGATGGCGGAGGAGCTGGCCAAGCACAAGGTGCTGCCCCCGGCCCCCAACGATGGTCTTATCGGCAAAGGTCAGGGGGCGACCTCTGGGTCCATCACCCGAGAGGACGTGAAGGTCTGGCAGCACGAGACCTACAAGGAGGCCGTGGAAGGCTCGCGCATCTTTCACAGCGGGGATCGGCTGAAGAGCACGATCGCCGTGTCCTGCGATATGTGCCATCCGGATGGGTCGAATACCCATCCCGAGACCTACCCGAAATTTCAGCACCAGCTAGGGCGGGTCGCGCTGTTCCGAGACGCGATCAACTGGTGCATCGAAAACCCGGTGCGAGGTCGAAAGCTCGAGCCCGATTCCGCCGAGATGCGCGCCTTGGAGACGTATCTCTACGCGCAACGTAAGGGGGAGCGCCTAGAGTACGGTAAACGATAAGAGCTGGCGAGATAAGGGAGCCTCTAAAAATTGTGATGAAAGCCTATACTGCCGCGGCATGTTACAAGGGATTTCACTATCCAGGCCGATTTTGGAGCAGCATCAGGGATCTAGATCGGCCTTTTTGAGGGGATCATC
>JALZID010000010.1 GCA_030860485.1 Pseudomonadota bacterium
CGGGAGGGATCAAGAAACTCGTCGTCTAACCCAAAAAACACACTTGTAGTGCCATACGCACTTTTTTGTATCCCTAATCCATTGTACTTCATCATCATTTTTTTGCGAGTGTTAAACCTGGGCTAGCGCTGGGCACAGACGGACGTCAGGAACGCGAGCGCTCCCTGGCCCGCGGCCATTCGCCACCGCACGGTCATGATGCGAGCGCTTCGCCGCGAGGGCCTGGAGCTCTGACGCTCGAGCCTACAGACGACAAGCCGCCGCCGGGTACCAAAAGAGGTCAGCGACGTTGCAGATGCCGATCTTCTGGAAGCGGCCTGACGTGAGCCGTCTTCCATACCGCACAGGCACCGGCCACCTGGATGTCGTGTTGCTCATGTGTTCGACCATTGCTGAGTACCTGACCGCCCTACGGTAATTTATGGGAGGGCCAGTGTCTCACTTACATTTGGCACTGGGGCCGCTTGCGCTTTCCGACGCTTGCCAGGATGATTTCGACCGGCTCCCGCAATCGGTCACCGCCTAAAGTGTCTCGGCGTTCCGAAAAATAGGTTGGACCGGGCGGTCCCGCGATCGGCAGCCGGTGCCGGTGGCACGGCGCGCCACCGCGTGATATAAGGGCGCATCGGCGGCCCTCGCCGCCGACGCGCTGACAGGAGGAACTCCCCATGTGCCACTCGTTCGCCCACCCTGGTGCCGTCGCCCTGTTGGCCGCTGCCGTGCTGGCCTCTCGAGTGCCCCGTCGTCCGCGCAGGCCCCGCCGGCTGCGGGCGCGGTCCTCGCGAGCCAGGACACGAACGTGGCCGGCGTGGTCGGCGAGATCGTCGAGTGCAAGCGCAAGGAGGGCGTGCTCACGATCAAGCTGCGCTTCCGGAACACCGGCGCGCAAGCAGCTTCCTTCTATATGATCGACGGCGGGAACTACGACGCACAGTACGTCACGGCCGGGAGCAAGAAGTACTTTGTGCTGCGCGACAGCGAGAAGGTGCCATTGGCGCCCCAGCCGAACCCGGGCGGGAACATCTCGGTGAGCCTGGCACCGGACGCGACCTGGACCTGGTGGGCGAAGTACCCGGCGCCGCCCGCGGAGGTGAAATCGGTGAGCTATTTCACCTCGGTCGCGCCGCCCTTCGAAGACATCCCAATCACCGATCTTTGAGCGAGGCGACGATGCCGAGCCGTCGGCGCTGCCCGGCGCCGTTCGCCGTGCTGGCGGTCCTCGCGGCCGCGGCGCAGTCGCCCGCGCAGGAGCCGGCCGCAGACGCCGCGCCGGGCAAGGTGCTCGAGATCCAGGGCAGGGTTCTCGACCTCCGGGGCAGGGTCCTCGACATCGTCGGCGTTTCGCTCGGGATGGAGACGACGCTGAAGGAACTCGGGGCGAAGGTGACCGCGCAGGAGATCCGGATCGAGCTCGCCGCCGACGTGCTCTTCGACTTCGACAAGGCCGAGCTGCGGCTCGACGCGCTGGACGCGCTGCGCAAGGTGGCGACGGTGATCGCCTCGACCCCGGGTCCGGTCGTGATCGAAGGCCACACCGACAGCAAGGGCGAGGACGCCTACAACCACACGCTCTCGGAGCGCAGGGCGTCGTCGGTGAAGACCTGGCTCGCCAGGGAGGGCGGCATCGATGCTGCGCGCATCTCGACGCGCGGACTCGGCGAGACGCAGCCGAAAGTACCCAACGCCGCGCCCGACGGCAGCGACGACCCGGCCGGCCGCCAGCAGAACCGGCGCGTGGAGATCACGATCAAGAAGCCGGGCTAGAGCGCCTGAGAGCGTGCGCATGGCTCGCGCCTTCGACGCACCGCCGATCCGGCGGGCCGTCTTTGTGCCACGCAATCCTGCTCCGCGCAAAGCCCAATGCGCCCAGCCGTGGCCGCCCGCTCGGCGAGCCTGTCGTCCACCGGACGACAGGCTCGTCCGCCTCGCCCTTCAAGCCGGCTCGACGTAGTGCCAGCTACGCCCGCGGTCTTTCAGTCGGTGCGGCCCGCCAGACCGGCGCCTCGGCGGCCTCGCGACGGGCGGTGGTGAGAAATCCGGGCTGACGCCGCCCAGTTGACTTGCCCCGGGTGAAGTGATAGACGGTAGCCCGGCGGCTGGAAGCGCAGGGCGCTCGGGCGCTCGAGATTTTCTATCACTTTTGGCCATCACTGTCGGAGGGGATCGGATATGAGGACCCGTTTAATTTTCGTGCTCCCGGGTGTCGAAGCGGCGCGGGAGATCGAGAGGGAGTTGTTGTTGGCCCGCATCGAGGACCGGCACATGCATTTCATGGCCAAACGCGGGACCGATCTGGGAGACCTCCCGGAGGCCTCCGTCGCCGAGAAGAGTGACTTCAAACACGGGATCTGGACCGGCCTGGTCTTCGGCGGCGCGCTCGGCGCGGTCTTCGGTTTCGTGATCTCGCTTGTTCCCCCGATGGATTCGGCACTCGGGCTGGGCGCGGTCCTCTTGTTCGCGCTGCTCGGGGCGAGCTTCGGTATCTGGGTCTCGAGCATGATCGCGTCGAGCGTCCCGAACACCGAGCTCAGGGGCTACGACGAGGCCCTGGACGCCGGCAAGGTGCTCCTCATGGTCGACGTCCCCCATGACCGCGTCGAGGAAATCAGCGACCTCGTGGGCGCGAGACACCCCGATGTCCTGGCCGGTACCGATCCCCGGATGCCGGCGTTCCCGTTCCCTTAGCCGCCCGCTACCCCCGGCCCTATCCGGTTCACCGGGGCGGATGAGCCGGGTTCACTCGTCGGTGACGCAGCCTTCCGAGGCGGTCTTTACGTTCTTGATGTATTTATACAGGGTACCGCGGGTCGCCTTGTAGGGCGGCGGCACCCACTCGGCGCGCCGGCGCGCC
>JALZID010000011.1 GCA_030860485.1 Pseudomonadota bacterium
GCTGTAAACCAACACCTGAAGAGCGTAGTGCGGGAAATCCGCACGCTACGTTCTGTGGGAGCCGGGGGCGGGTGACCGCCTCCGGCGACCCGGTGGGTGCCGGGTAACCGGTATCCCTACCGCGACCTGCGCGAGAAAACGGAGCCACGTCGGTTGAGCCCTCCGACGCGATCAGACTTCACTTCCAGCGGATACTTAACGCCTCTGAGATTGCCCTGAAGGAGGCTCAGTGTCTTTTTGTCGTTGGTTACAGCTTCCCCTCGGCCGACACGACATTCCTCGATGTGGTCGCGAGGGCTTGTGCGAGCCGAGCGGAGCGGGGCCTCTCGCTCGTCGTGATCGACACGGTGGAGCGGACGCGAGCCGGAGGCCAACTTGCCCGCCTTCGGGACCTCTTCGGCCCTGCGCTGGCGGGAGCCATCGACTATTGCCCTCACGGCTTTGAGGCTTGGGGAAAGAGCCACGACTGCCTGGCCACTGCCAAGAAGACGCGGCGTGGAAGGCGAACCAGATAGCCCAGTCGCATGAAGTTCTTCTTCGACGAGTCAGGCAACTTCGGGTCACAAGATGGTCCCAAGATGGGGCCACACAAGATGCAAGAAGGGGTCAGGTCTTGTAATAACACATTGAAAGTAGGTTACGCATCAACGCAAGACCTAACCCCAATGGCGTGCGTCACCTCCCGCTTTGAACCTACACATCGTCTGTTGTCGACTGGCTGAACTCGCCGACGGCTCGTTTCCCCATCCTCCCAACCACTGTCGCGCTGCCACGGTCTGCACTGCCGGAAGCATTCCCCATATATTACTGAGTCTCCCCCCGTCCGGGCTTCTTGAACAACGGTTGAAACGACCTTTCAGGTCGTCTCAATCCTTATTGGTTAGATGACGCTTCATCCACGCTTCAATTCTCGCTCTGCAAGGCGGATCACGGCCGCGAGGCGGCGGAAGACTAGCTCTCGCGGGATGGTGCGCGGGTCGACCAGGATGTCGTATTCGCTTCCGTATCGCAGTAGGTGTTGTGAATATAGATTGTTCAGGGTGCGCAGCTCGCCATCAAGATCGCCACGCAAAGGTTTAAGGCCATAAGCAGTTGACGCCTCCTTCGCAACCTTGAAGAGGTTGTGACCCAGGGGCTTCCGAAGGCGGACTATGAAGCGATCGTAGTCTCGTAGCAGTAAGAGACCCTTGAGCGTGACCTCTATGCCTTGACATAGCAGATGTAGCAGGACGTGGTCGGTCCCCTCTGAGTTGCCCTGCCGCCGGAGGAGGATGGTAGCGCCGATGAACGCCTTGCCCTTAACGTACATCGAAGCGGCAACCTGCCGTTTCCCGTAACGGCTTAGGAACGCGTGGCCACTGGCTTCGATGATTCTCGTCATCTAACGTTTTTGTGAACGGCGGGCCAGCACATATGGTGGGATTGGCGCGGCGCTCGCGGCTCGTCCATTCCACCAGAAGTTAGGTAGGACGCTGCTGAGCCTACATGAACGCATCTTTGAGTATTGCCTTCCAGGCGGCTACTTGTGCGGGGACTGTGATATCCATGGTGCCTGTTTTACCATACGTTGTAAAGAAGCGGTCGCGTGCCTCGGCGGTCGTCTTAAGTTCCTCGCGGTAGTCGGCAAATGCCCTGAAAAGGTCTTCGCAGAGGGTGGTGACATTGAGGACGAGATTCGATATACCGTCGATATCCTTGACCGAAAGATGCAACTCCGCGCGCCATGATATGGCCACTCGAATGATCTGCCCCTCTACGCGAATGTCCGCGGTGTCGTAACGGTGGACGAGCCCGTTCCTCAGGATGTCGAAGAGGCTCTTGCCTATCACCTGAAACGGGCCGGCGGGTAGCAGGCGCGAGAAGACGTCAGCGCCCTCGCCGCTACCGTATCGATATCGGGCAAGCGTCTCGCAAGCGCAGGCCGCTAAGCCCGCGATGGCGAAGTTCCCTCCAGGGTCGAGTGTCAGGAACCGTTCGATATCGCTCTGGATAAAGCCGAACACGCGATGGTAATTCTCCTCGATGTTCGCAAAGGACACGGCCATGGTATGCCTCGACTCTGCCTAGCGGCTGACGCATAAGCCGCGCGCGGCTGCGACCAGAACGCTCGCGACCAGCACCCGCCCGCTAGCCAGAACGCTGGCTAGGGCGGCGCGGTAAGCGCTTCGGCTTCATGCGCGGGCGGCAATTCAGGGTGTCTAGGTCTTGCCCGCCAGCGTTGCTAACTTCTCGTGAATTAGTTGGTCGTTACCAGAGGCGGCTCCCGTTTGTAGCAAT
Source organism: Pseudomonadota bacterium (assembly GCA_030860485.1). Classification (NCBI taxonomy): domain Bacteria; kingdom Pseudomonadati; phylum Pseudomonadota; species Pseudomonadota bacterium. The sequence goes on from JALZID010000011.1 coordinate 2,278, forward strand.
TTCTCCGATATCGCAAATGCCTCCTTGGCTTTTCCATCCTTCTTCAACTGGTTGGGAGTAGATCCCCCTCTGAGGCTAGAATCAATGGGTTAGGCGAGGGTCGGTCGTTGTATATGACAATGTTGTCGGGGGGCTAGGTAAGTGATGGGGCAGGAGACCTCTGGGATAATAGGAAGTCTGTAAACAAACCCAAATCCGGAGGGCTGCCCCAATGAGAGTTTCCCACGAACAGACCGCACCTGTCACCCCTGAGAAGGCCTTCGATCGGCTGCAGGCATTCATCCTGTACCTCCCAAAAGCATTACATCCATGTAATCCCGGT
>JALZID010000012.1 GCA_030860485.1 Pseudomonadota bacterium
ACGGAGAACCTAAAAGGGTACGGCCGTGATGCACGATGGTGGCGAGTCGGACAGTTCCATAGTACCGGTGAAGCAACTGAACAAAGCTGAGGCATAAGCCATGATTGTTGGCTATGGTGAACCCTACCCGGGGCGGCCTTGTGACGGATGCCTCCGTCGAGCCTTGCTCGGAGAATATGGAGTTCGGCTTCGCTCATAGTGCCCTTGAGCCTCAGCACGAGGCGATCGTTGAACAGTCCCGGATGGTAGACCCCGTCGGCATCGCCGATCAAGGTATCGGTCATCCCGCACAGGTCAAGCAGGCGGTACCAGTCGGCATTATTGCGCGCCAAACGTGAGACTTCGAGGCCCAATACAATGCCCACGTGACCCAGTGCGACTTCGGTGGTCAATTGGGCAAAGCCGGAACGTTGCGCCGCGCTGGCTCCAGAAAGGCCAAGATCCTGGTCAATGACGGTGACCTGGTCCCGCCGCCAACCCAGTTCCACCGCGCGATCGGCGAGGGCGTATTGGCGCGCCGTTGATTCCCGGTTGTGCTCGACCTGGGTCGCTGTGGATTAGCGGATATAGACGAAGGCGGCGCGGCGCAAGTGCATGGCAGTGATTTTGTCGTGATCACTCATGGCTGGACTCCTCCTGACCCCGTTCCGCCCTGGCGGTTTTTGCGATCAGTTGCGCCAGCCGGTCGAGAACGACGGCGCGTTCTACCTCGTCGAGGTACTCCCAAATCTCTGAGCTGAGCGGCGGGTTCTCCAGAAAGGGCAGACTCATTTGCATGGTGGCGCTCCTCGGTGGCCGATGGACGGTGGAGGAGAGCATCGACGAGAATCCGGGTATGGAGCAAGTCTGACAACGAGCCCAACAGAGTCTCATGGCTGTCGGGCGTTATCTGATCGGGAAGGGGCCAATCCGTCCAATCAGCGGGAATAAGCGTCCGGCTCTGGTCCGGCAGGATGATCAGGAGAAGGAGTCGACCGGCCCGGTGGGTGCGGCCTAGGACCTGCAGGCTGCGGCCTTCAAACGGATGGCCGCGACGGATTATCGTAATCGCTTGTGGAAGGTCTTCGAGATGGGTAGTGTGTCGTGGTTTCCTTTCGATACGCTGGACCACGGATGGTTAGTGAAGTTCATCGAGCATCGGATCGGGGACCGGCGCGTGGTGCGTCCACATCCGGAAGTGGCTGAACGCCGGTATATTCGAGGATGGGCAATGGCGAGGTCAGGAGGAAGGGACTCCCCAAGGAGGGAGCGTGAGCCCGATGCTCGCGAACATCTACCTCCACTACGTCTTTGACCTCTGGGCTGAGCAATGGCGGGGTCGTCACGCGCGCGGTGATGTCATCATCGTCCGCTATTGCGATGACTTCGTTGCCGGCTTTCAGTACCAGGACGAGGCCGAGCAATTTTGGGTTGAGCTTCGGGAGAGGTTCCACAGATTCAACCTGGAATTGCACCCCGAGAAGACCCGGCTCATCGAGTTTGGTCGCTTTGCGGTCGAACGACGTAAGAGACGGGGCGAGGGAAAACCGGAGACGTTTGACTTTCTCGGCTTCACGCACATGTGCGGCAAGACACGGAAGGGCAAGTTTACGGTGCGGCGAAAGACCGTTGCCAGTAGGTTGCGCAGGAAACTCCACGAGGTGAAGCAGACCTTGAGGAAGCGCATGTGTCTACCCATCCCCAGCCAAGGGACCTGGCTGAGAGCGGTGTTGCTTGGGCACTACCGTTATTTCGCGGTACCGCGGAACAGTAGCCTGCTCCATGTGTTTCGGGAGGGCATCCTCCGCTCTTGGTGCCGTACGTTGCGGCGGCGCAGCCAACGTCATCGTATCACTTGGACACGGATGTACCAGCTCGCGCGGCAGTGGCTACCGCAACCCCGAATCCTGCATCCTTACCCTGCACAACGCCTGTGCGTTACTACCTGAGGCAAGAGCCCGGTGCGGTAATTCCGCACGTCGGGATCTGGGCGGGTTGCGCCTTGAAAGCGCATAGAGTTCAGTAGCCTGAGATGGCTACCGCGGTAAAGCCTAGCCAGCAGCCGTGTACCGAGTCTTGCGTGGTGGTGTGGTAACACGCCCTGCGAAGCGTACGAGATATTGTCAAGAGTTGTGGAAAGCATGGTCAGGCGGCTTCCTTCCGATTGTCTTCGTCTTGACGGCGTTCGATTTGAGCACCGTCAACGAACGGAACACCAGCACGCACCAAGGGTAGCAGA
>JALZID010000013.1 GCA_030860485.1 Pseudomonadota bacterium
GTCCTGGGGCGCTAGCGCCCCAGGACCCTGTAGGGCCGATTCTGCCTACCACACTAATTTCGGATTCTGCCTAATCAACTGTTGGGCCTGGGCTAACTTTTCATGAAAAGCATTCGCACGCATTACGACAACTTGCAGGTCGCAGAGACTGCGAGCCTCGAAGCCATTAAAGGTGCGTACAAGTTTCTCTCGCAAAAATGGCACCCTGATAAGAATCTCGACAATAGAGCGGAGGCAGAGCGCATCTCGCGCCTTTTGAATGAGGCCTACGTCGTGTTATCAGACTCACAGCGCAGAAAAGAGCACGACCAATGGATTAAGACCGAGAGAGCGCGCGCCGCAATACCTCCGAGCGACGATTACGCTCATTCCACCTCAGCATCCTCCGTACCCTCATCCCCGGCCTCTCTTCACGCGGCACTGTGGAATCCGAATGCCGCAGCTAATTGGAGTTTGCTCTTTTCCCCGGTTTTTGGTGCATGGTTACAAGCCAAAAACTGGTCTGCTTTAGGCGACGAATCAAAAGCAAAATACTCCATGTATTGGGTATATGGTGGCATATTGGCTATATCGGTGGCGATTTTCTTGCCTGGTAAAGTTGGAAACGCAATTGGGATTGGATATTTATTTGGATGATACTTTTCTTCCGCAAAATCACAAGTTAAATATATAAAAGAGCAGTTGGGCGGGCAATACGAGAGGAGAAAATGGGGTAAGCCGCTCGGTATTGCCGTACTTTGCCTTTCTTTGCTTGTCATTATTATTGCTGTTGTCGCCTATAACTTTGGCTCTGATTTGAAAAGGGAAACGGCACTCAGCGATGTGAGTGGCGTTTGGAGGGCCAATCAAGATGGTGCCCTAGTTACTTTTCGTCTAGAGGGGAAGAGCAAGTCTGTAGAAATAGATGGCCACTCAATTCCCGTCGTCGTCGTTGAGAACTTCGATGATGAAAACAAGATCCTCGCCATGAAGGCCAATGGTGACTCTTCGATGATCTGGACTGTAAGACAAATAGTAGACGGAGATGGAAAATTTCACCTGCAACTAACTTTGCACGACGGCACTCAAGATGAACTCTCGTTCGTGAGGAACCACCAATAACACCCAACAAGGCGCTGCACCGGAGCGCCTCCTGCGTCGGCGCCCAGTGAGTTTTCACGTTGGGCAAGGGTGGGGTTCTTTCGTTGGGCAAGGGGAGTTCGCATGAACGCAAACGAGCAAGTGACGAGACCTAGGCTGACGTGGACTAAGCTATAGCTGTGGATGATCGTCCTGTATATCCTAGGTTTGATCGGCTTCTTTGCCAAAGCATCAAAGCAGTTCCCTGGACTGCAATTCGAAAACCCATGGCAAGCTGTGGCGGTTGCATTTCTGCCGGCCATCCCGTTTGTGATATTTGCAGTTCCTTTTCTTATCTGGCTTGCGATTAAGTCCTTTCGCATTGGTCCATGTGGCGGCTTCGCCCAGCTTATCGGTGCTGTCTATGTCGTATGGATCTTCTTCCAACTTATCTCGCCTCGTCCGCTTTGAGGAGACATCAGATGGCAACGGTCATATGCAAAACATGCAACAGCACATTTGAGTCGAAAATGCATCCGGCAACTACAGCTGGTGCTACCGCTGCTGGTGCGGCCGGGGGCGCTTATGTTGGCAGTGGCGTAGGATTGGCTGCTGGGCCTGTCGGCGCGATGTCAGGCACTATTCCCGGGGCTGTCATTAAGGAAAACCGGATCATTTCGACGGGCTACAACGGAACGCCCGAGGGAATGACAAATTGCATGGATCGTGGGTGTGTCCGTTGCAAAAACAAAGATACTTATGCAAAGAGCGTGGGATACGACGTGTGTATCTGCGTCCATGCGGAGCAGAACGCATTGATCACCGCAGCCCGATTTGGAAACTCAATTGAGGACGCGTTCGTTTACTCCACCCTTCGTCCTTGTTTTGATTGCACAAAGGCGATGCTTCAAGCGAAGGTGCACACAATTTATTTCATGCATGACTGGAAGCACCCGATTGACTCCCTCCAAGAGCAATATCGACTCGCACAGAGCAAATTGCCTGGCGGGGTTCGCAAAGTGGATGTAGAAGATCCAGAGGCTGCGTGGGCAAATGGAAACGCCCCCTAACCAATAAGGATTGAGACGACCTGAAAGATCGTTTCAATCCATGCCCTGAGGTAGACCGTCAAGGGTTTGTCAGGGTTTCTGAGTTTAGTTCAGCAGCGGTGAGCCGCGGCGCTTGAGTGCATTGAGGTAGGTCACCTCGTCGTAGGGAGTGCGGGTTTGCCAGCAGCGGTACAAGATCCTGATCCACTTGAAGGACAAAGCGCGGAGAGCCGTCTGGTGTGAGGAGCCCTTGGTGCGCTGCTGCTCGTAGAAGGCCTTGGCCCAGTAGGAATGCGGGATGGCCTGGGCGGCCCACTCCACGAACGTCTGGCGCAGGAACTTGGGGCAGTGTAGGCGCCAGTGGACCCAGCACTTGTTGCCGCTGCGCTCGGTCACGGCAGCAATGCCTCCGTATTCCTGGAGCTCGGCGGCGCTGGCGTAGCGCTCGCGTCGCTCGCCGAAGGCGGCCAGCAGTCGGGGAGCATACACCGCTCCGGCACCCGGCAAGGCAGTGAACAAGGTATAATCGGGCAGGGCAATGGAGTCTTGGCTGTTGCCAGTATTACTGCTGCCGTAGTCTGGGTCAACCATCGTGCATATCAAAGATCGATGAACTGGAGGAGCTGGGATGGAGTGGCTAGTCATTATCGCGTTCCTGGTGTTCCTAGCGGGCCTTGGTGCTGTCGTTTGGGAAGCGCTTGCTCATAAGTAAGTTCTAGCCTAACCAACCGGTTGGAGACGGACGCGGTGACACTCAGCGGCCAAGACCTATCTTCCGGACCCGCACCGCTCAACCGGGTCGTTGCGCTTCAAAAAACATGAAAGCAGAAACAGCAAAGGTCTTGTAGCCCGCATCGACGGTGAAGGGGGCAGACAGCCCATGGGCTCCGATCAAACGCCATCAGAGAACCGCCATGCGTAGGCCTGCGGGTTGGCGATGCCGGTGGCTGGACCCCAGTCAAAGCATGGGGTCCCGTCGGCATCGCCCAGGGCTGATGTATAATACGGCCAAAATCTTGGGCGCCGGGATGCCCGCGACAGGCCGCAGCACATGACCTATTGTCTCGCCATCGCCATCAACGAAGGTCTTGTTTTTTCGTCGGATTCCCGGACCAACGCGGGCGCCGACCAGGTCCGGACCTACAGCAAGATGCGCGTCTTCGGCGCACCCGGGGATCGGCAGTTCGTGTTGCTCAGCGCGGGCAACCTCGCGACCTGCCAGGCGGTCATCGCGCAGCTCGAACGCGACATCAGAGACGCCCTGCCGAGCAGCCTCCTGAGCGTCCCGAACATGAGCGAGGCGGCGGATTACCTAGGCGGGATCAGCATCGGTCAACAGGCCAAGCACACCGGCGGCGGCGTATCCTACGAGGCCAGCTTCATCCTCGGCGGGCAGATCGGCAGCGAACCGCCGATCGTGATGCTGGTGTACCCGCAGGGCAATCACATCACGACCTCCGACGACACGCCGTTTCTCCAGATCGGCGAGAGCAAATACGGCAAGCCCATCCTGGACCGGATCCTGACCCCGGCCACCAGTCTCGAGACCGCCGCGCTGACCGCGCTGGTCTCCATGGATTCGACCATGCGCAGCAATGTCACCGTGGGCCCGCCGCTCGAGGTCCTGATCTACCGCCGCGATAGTCTCAATCTCGACGAGCGCCTGCGCTTCACCGAGGACAGTCCCTATTTGAGGCAGATCCGGAGGGGCTGGGACGACCTGATCAAACAGGCTTTCCGCCAGCTTCCGCCGATCGCGTGGGCGAGCGCCAAGGAGCAGCCGGCCGCGGTATTCAACGCCACCTTCGAGTAGTCCTTCGCCCCCGTTTATCTAATAAATTTTCGCAGGGGCCGTCCCGGACCACGCCTCGTGTCTATCCACCCTCCAGGCGAGTCCGATGTCGGCCAGGCAGCCGAGCATGCGCTCGTGGAGATGGTGGAGCGTGTCCGGCAGGCGCACGATGCGGGCACCGTCCTGCGCATCCTGGGTGGGGATACCAAGGCCTTTTTTGGCCGGGACATCGAGGGCTCCCGCTTGTCGATCGCCGGCTACCGTGGCGTGGTGTCTTATGAGCCGACCGAGCTCGTGGTGACGGCACGTGCGGGCACCCGAGTGGGTGATCTCGAAGCGCTGCTGGCGGAGCAGGGTCAGATGTTCGGCTTCGAGCCGCCCCACTTCGGAATCGGGGCGACCCTCGGCGGCACCGTCTCCACGGGGTTGTCGGGTCCGCGCCGGCCCTACGCGGGCAGCGTGCGCGACGCCGTGCAGTTGCGTCCATTGCGGTTTCTGCACGGCGAGCTGCCCGACCTACCGGCTCCTGGGCGACGAGCTGGACGGCCCGCGCGGGCGCATCTACCTCATCAAGTCTTTCCTGGAGGGGCACGAGGCGGGCCGCACCACCCAGGTCCATCTCGACCGCTGCCTGGGTTGCCGCGCCTGCGAGACCGCCTGCCCCTCGGGCGTCGAATATGCGCGCCTGCTCGACATCGGCAGGACCCACATCGAGCGACTGAGCCCGAGACCGCTCGGCGAACGGCTGAAGCGTTTCCTCCTGTGTCGAGTGCTGCCCTACCCGCGCCGCCTGCGACCGCTGTTGCGCGCCGCCCAGCTCATCCGGCCGCTCGTGCCCCACGCCCTGCGCCGGCACATCCCGGAGCATTGCCCGCCGGCCGTCTGGCCGGCCCCGCGCCATGCCCGGCGGGCACTCTTGTTCGAGGGCTGTGTGCAGCCCCTGTTCGCGCCGGGCATCAATGACGCGGCGGCCAGGCTACTGAATCGGCTTGGGATCGGCGTGCTCCCGGCGCCAGGCTGCTGCGGCGCCCTGAGCCATCACCTCGCGGCCGAGGCGCAGACCCACGAGCTAATGCGGTGCAACATCGACGCCTGGTGGCCGCGGAGCCAGGCCGGGGCCGAGACGTTGATCGTCACCGCCAGCGGCTGTGGCACGATGATCAAGGACTATGGCCGGTTGTTGCGCCACGATCCGCATTACGCGGAACGCGCCGAGCGCGTGTCGAGGCTGACGCGCGACATCTCGGAGGTCGTGGGGGCAGAGGCCCCATCGGCACTGGCGGTCGCGGCCCCCCGCCGCATCGCCTTTCACTCGCCGTGCAGCTTGACGCACGGCCAGGGCCTCGCAGGCGTGACCGAATCCGTGCTTTCGCGCCTCGGCTTCGAGCTGACCCCGGTGGCCGATCCCGGGCTGTGCTGCGGCTCCGCCGGCACCTACTCGATCCTGCAACCGGCACTGTCCCGTCCCCTGCTCCGCGCCAAGGTGGATGCCCTGGAAGCCGGGCATCCCGACCTCATCGCCACCGCCAACATCGGCTGCTACACCTATCTACGGCAGGAGGCCCGTGTGCCGGTAGTACACTGGGTCGAGCTTTTGGTATGACAGGGGTGGGCTAAACTAAGCTAGAGTAGTGGAGGAATCCACGCCGCAATTCCTAGGAAATCCCACCTCGTACCCGGTGGACCATCGCCTTGCGGGTCTCGGGATTGCGCCGGTTGTAATCGGATGCGGCTTCAAGAGCCCGAACCCAGTCCTTGATGCGGGCTGTTTCGAACGTGCACTCCAAGGGATGGTGGGCGGACTCGTTTCGAATCTTCCGTACAAAGTGTAGATCTCTGGCAAAATTGCGCGAGATGAGGCCAAGTTGGAAGGCTGAGTCAATTCTTGCAGTGAACGAACCCAGCGAGAGAGCGATCGTTTTGGGCCGCTCCGGTCGCAATGTTTCCCGTCCGGGAGCGCGAAACCACTTTCGTCCGCGAACCCATGTCCTTCCAAATGCAGCAAGGGAAGCAAGCCAGTTTCTCGAGTATCTCGCAGTACGGCGGAAAGATTAGCTTCGACTTGATCGGGCGTTTGTACACGCGCATATCGCACCCGAAGCCCATCAGCGCGAAAACTGGCTATGTCTTCCAGGTCTTCACGTAGGCGACGAGCAGTGTTCAATTCGCCGTCTGGAACCGCGTCGAGAATTACTACGGCATTGAGACGGTTATTACTCACAATGCCAGTCTAGGCACGTCAACGTTCCGGTTCAGCGGCGGCGCGTAGCGCCGTACGCCGCCCGCCCCTACCCCCCTGCCCGTCAGAATCCCGAGTCATGGCCTCCGGTCAACTGACCCCCGCTGATATCGCCCCCGGTAGTATCGCCCCGGGTAATATCGTGTTTACGGGGGCTCAATCCCCTCGCCTGGTAATCCCGGTAGCGCTGGCGCGAGCGCTTGAGGCGCTCGGGGTCCTGGTCCACGACCTCGAGCACCCGCTCGTAGCGCTCGATGAAGGCCGGCACGGGATGCGCCGTGGTGATCAGGACGGTCGCCGTCTGCGGCGGCTCGGTGCCGCAGCCGACCAGGATCGGCGTGTCCGGGTTTGGCCCGTCCTCGGCGCGCTCGTGGGGGAGAAAACCGATGTCCTCGAAGGTCCACAGGAGGTCGTCGAGGCGCATGGCCTCCTCGTTCGTATCGGTATGGATGTAGACGCGCTTGCCGTGGCCGTAGGCCTTGCCGGCGAGGCGGCAGATGAGCCACTCACGGTTCAGGCGCGCGCCCTCCGCCAGCACGTAGAAATCAACCCGCGTCTCCATCGCCCTTGATCTCGCGCCCAATCTTTATTTATGTTTGGCCCGCGCGATCGAGGAGGAACTGCACGAGCAAGGGCACCGGCCGGCCGGTCGCCCCTTTCTTGTTCGTGGAGCGCCAGGCGGTACCGGCGATGTCGAGGTGCGCCCACTTGAGCTTCTTGGTGAAGCGCGACAGGAAGCAGGCGGCGGTGATGGTGCCGGCTTCGCGCCCGCCGACGTTGGCCATGTCCGCGAAGGGGCTGTCGAGCGCCTTCTGATAGTCGTCCCACAGGGGCAGTTGCCAGACCCGATCGCCGCTGGTCGTGCCGGCCGCGAGCAGCGATCGGCACAGCCCCTCGTCGTTCCCGAGGAGCCCCGAGGCGTGGGCGCCGAGCGCGATCACGCAGGCGCCCGTGAGCGTCGCGATGTCGATGACCACCTCGGGCTTGAAGCGCTCGGCATAGGTAAGCGCGTCGCACAGGATCAAACGCCCCTCGGCGTCGGTATTGAGGACCTCGATGGTCTGGCCCGACAGGCTCGTGAGCACATCGCCCGGTTTGATGGCGTTGCCGCCGGGCATGTTCTCGGTGGCCGGAACGATGCCCACGACGTTCTGGGTCAACTTCAGCTCGGCCACGGCCTGGAGCGTCGCCAGCACGCTTGCCGCACCCGCCATGTCGAACTTCATCTCGTCCATGGCCGCGGCCGGCTTAATGGAGATCCCCCCCGAATCGAAGGTTACGCCCTTGCCGACCAGCACCGCGGGCGGGGCCGAGGCACGGGTGCCGCGGTACTCCAGCGTGATGAGCAAGGGCGGCTCGTGGCTGCCGCGCGCGACGCCGAGCAACGCGCCCATCCCGAGGCGCTTCATCTGCGCGCCGTCCAGGACCCGCACCTTGACGGCCGGGTGGGCCTTCTGGATGGCCTTGGCCTGCGCGGCCAGGTGGGCAGGCGTACAGTGGTTGCTCGGAGAGTTGGCGAGGTCCTTCGCGAGCCGCACCGCGCGCGCGATGGCCTGTCCCTCCACGGTGGCGCGACTGAGCTTGGAGTCCTCCAAGGCGCTCGGGACGGAGAACCGCATGCCCGCGAGCCTCTGCTCCGGCGTGTCCTTCTTGCTCTTCAGGCGATCGAATCGATAGGCCGTGGCATCCGTTACCTCGACCGACTGCCGGAGCTTCCAGTACAGGTCGCGTTGCGGCACGGGGAGATCGGTCAAGAAGCTCACGGCCTCGGTCACGCCGGTCTCGGCGAGCGCCGCGCCGGTCTTGGCGATCACCTCCCGGAACTTGTGCTCGTTCCACTCCTCCTCGGGACCGCAGCCGACGAGCAGGACGCGCTCCGCGGCGATCCCGCCCAGGTCGTGCAGGAGCAGCGTCTGGCCCAGGCGGCCTTCCAGATCGCCGCGCTTCAAGAAACCGGTGATGGCCTTGCGGCTCGCGTGGTCGAGCCTGGCGGCGGCCTCCGAGAGGCGGCGCTTGGTGAATACCCCGCAGACGACGCAGGGCACTGCTTGGCGTTCCGGGGATGCGGTGGTGAGACTGAAGTCCATGGCGCGTGCTTATTACTATTTTAAACCTGGGCTATGATCCGCCGTGAGGGCCCGGAGGGGGTGCGAGATGCCGGTGCAAGTGTATTCATTTGTTGCAAAGAGCGCAAAACCGGCACGTCGCCGCGGGCTCATGACGTGATGGTACTGGAGCGTTATCTGTGGCGCGAGAGCCTGCGGGCCTTCGGCGCGGTCCTCTTGCTGCTCACGTGCGCCTACGCGAGCAGCCGCTTCGTGCAGTATCTCGCCGATGCGGCGGCCGGCAAGCTCGGCAGCGACCTAATCCTGGAGCTCCTGGGTCTCAAGCTCCTTTCCGCCTCGGTCTTGATGCTGCCACTGTGCCTGTATCTAGGCATTTATATGGCCTTGACGCGGCTCGGCCGCGACCACGAGCTCACGGCCATGGCCTGCATCGGGTTTGGCGCCTCGCGCCTGCTGCGGGCCACGCTCAAGCTGGCGTGCGGGTTCGCGCTCGCGGTCGGCGGTCTTTCGCTCTACGTCGCGCCCTGGGCCGAGGCACGCCTCGATACGCTCGCGGAGCGCGCCAGGACGGAGTCCGACGTTACCGGGATCGTGCCGGGACGGTTCAAGGAGTTCACCGAGGGCGATCGCATCCTGTATGTCGAGGGAGTGTCCGAGGACCGGCGCACCATGTCGAACGTATTCCTACAGGGACGGCAGGAAGGCCGGCTCGGGGTATTGACCTCGCAGAGCGCCGAGCTGGAACACGACCCGAAGACGGGGGATCGCTACGTGGTCTTCAAGGACGGGCGCCGCTACACCGGTACCCCGGGGCGGCTCGACTATGCGATCGTCGAATATCGGAAGTACGCCGTGCGCATGGATCGCGACAGAAACGACAGCGCGGCGGGGCTGAAGCCGGGGACGCCCACGGCGGCCCTTTGGACCATCCCGGGCAGTCCGGCCACCGCCGAGCTGCATTGGCGGATCGCCATGCCGATCACCGCCGTCGTGTTACCGCTCCTGGCCGTCGTGCTCGGCCGCCTGCCGGTGCGCTCGCGCCGCTATATCGGGCTCCTGTCCGCGGTGCTCATCTACTTCACTTACAGCAACGTCTTGACCATCGGCCGGAGCCTCGTCAAGAAGGGGGATCTCTCCCCGTATATCGGACTGTGGGCGGCGCACGTCCTCTTGGCCGTCGTGATCCTCGGGGTCTTGTATTACCCCTGGCTGCGGCAGCGGTTGCGCGAAGTGTGGGCGGCGCGCTTCGCGCGCGCCCCTCTGCGTCTCATCTGAACCCCGTGGGGTGCCAAAGAACCAGTTGCGCAGTGCACAGCTTTGCGAAGGGGGAGCGCGCGTCGCTACAAGAGGGCGTGGCGCGCAAGCCGCGGGGGATCCGCGGGCTCGGGCCCAGTGAAGTCAGGCAGAGCGCCGCAGCAACTCCGTCGTTTCCCGCTGTTGTTGGACCAGCGCGCGCGCGGCTTTCGAGCGCGGTTCGATATAGCCGAGCCGCAACAGCTCTCGGATATCTGCACGGGTGGGCGTAGCTCGTGTGCCGAACAGGAGATCGGCGAACGGGAAGACGACGTTGAAGTTGCGCCGATTGTCCTGATGGTGCAGGAAATGGTTGATGGCCAGAAACCGGAAAATCGCCCAATCCCGGTAAAACACCGATCGGGGGATGTGCATCTGCCGATGGAAGGCGCCCCACAGACGATTGTGGATCAGCGACGTCGCCAGGAAGACCCAGCCGCCGGCGATCGAAACCAGGAATATCGGGGACCACAGCGGAAACGCCGCCACCAGCATCAATGCCGTTTCCTTCATGGGGATCGGCAGGTTTTCCTCACGCCCGACCGGATCGGGCTCGTAATCGAAGGCCCTGTACCATATCCGGTGATGCCGTATCCCGTGCGCCTCGAACGCGGCGAGGACGTAAGGGAAGGTCGGGTAGACCCACTCCGGCAAGGGTTTGCTGTGCATGAGGCGCTTGTGGATCTGGTGCTCTCCGATGGAGATGTACAGATAGCTGAATACCGCCCAGCCGAAGACCGCCAAGAGATTCGTTATGATGAGCGATGGCTCCGGCATAGCTGCACCCACTGAAGGAGCGCATGATAGGAGACGCCCCGTGATTCTGCAACGGTGATGGGGCATGGCCCCCGCGCGGCAGAGCGGCCCCGGAACCGCTCGTCCCGTCCCTGGGATCGCTGATCGATTCGAACGGACGGTCGTTACGACGACTTGCTCGCGTCCAAGAGCCACACCGGGTCGTTGCCCAGGACCTCGGCGCTGTAGGTCTTGCCCTTGGGCAGGAACAGGCAATCGCCCATGTCGAGCTCGAACGACTGCCCTTCGATGCTGAGGCCGAGCTTTCCGCTCACGACCGCACAGGCCGAGGGCAGGTCGGGGCAGCGATCGGCCGTTTTGTCAGGGCTCTGATAGGTCATGCCGGCGCGGTAGCCCCACGAGGAGAGCTTATCGACGAGCGCGCGCTCGGTGGGCGTCCCATCCGCCTGGGGGTCCCATCGAACCAGGCCGAAGGTGTCCAGGGTTTGGTAGCCCACCACGCGATTACCGCCTTGGAACCCGGCCTGGTACATGGCATCCTCGGCACGACCGAGGAGGTCCTCGGGCCCGCTGATGGGGCTCGGGACCAGGGTGGCCACGCCCACATGCACCGTCACGATGGGCGAGGCGCCCGGTATGGGATGGGCGATCCAGTGGGCCTCGATGGCGCGTCTCAAGTCCTCGGCGATCCGCCTGGCAGTGGCGGTATTGGCGCCCGGCAGCAAAATCCCGAAGCGGGTTTCGCCGTAGCGGCCGGCGGTATCGCCGGCGCGCCGCGCATGGCCTCGCGCCACCTCGGCGATGCGGCATAGGCACGCGCTGCCCGCCACCGATCGGTAGAACGCGGCGTTGCCGTCCCCGTCGTCGAGGTCAAACATGATCAGGGACAGGGGCCGACCCTCACGCATGAGGCGGCGCCATTCTACCTGCACGATCTCTTGGAAGCGCCGACGGTTGGTCAGCCCCGTGACCGGGCAGTGGGGCGCGACGCGCACCAGGGTCTCGGCCAGGGTCTCCGATCGACGCGTCGCGGCGACGTAGGCTCGTCGTGGTCTGGTCCAGCGCCGATTCCAGCTCGCCGCAGCGGGCCAGACTGGTCTTCGCGGTGACCCCCAGCTTGCCCAGCTCGTCCTGCCGCGCCCGGAGCTCGCCCGTCAGACACCGATGATCGGCGCGCAGGTGAAAATATCCGCTCAATGTCCTGTCGAGGCGAAGCGCGGCGGCGATCACCGCGACGGTGAAGATCGCCAGAGCGCCGCCGGCGGCGCCGAGAAAATCGTCGGCCTGCACCAGGAAATATCCCGCCGGGGGGAGCAATGCCGCGAGCGCGCCGGTCGTCACGGCGAGAGCCGCGCCACGGTAGACCGCCAGCGTGGCTAGGACCATACACGCGGTCAGTAGCAGGACGAAGCTTTGCTGGTACGGGGTCGCCCGACCGTACGTCGCGATCCCGAGGAGCCCCCAGGTCAGGAAGGTGCCGGCCACGCCCAGCGTGAACAGGACCGACCAGGCCGTGGCGCGGGCCGTTTTCGAAGGCGATCGCTGGTAACCCCAACAGAGCCCTAGACGCACGCCGTAAAGGACAGTCATCCACCCCAGCCAGCCCAGCAACATCGACTGGGTGTCCGGTGCCCACAGGATCGCGGCCGCCGTAACGCTCATGACGGCGCCGACACCGGCCTCCGTCCTGGTCTCTCCAAACAACATGTCGATACACCCGGCCCTGGCGGCCTGTTGGGCGCCAGCCGAGACGGTTTGCTCGGATTGCATCATCGGATCTCACCTTCAGTAACAGCTCTCGGAGGCGCTCCCGCCCCTCGGTCGGGTACCCACCCATCGCAGGGCTCCACACCGGCGTTGTTGGACCGGAAACGCGTTGCGATGCTTCTCTGGCCCGAATACCGCCCGCGGTGCGGGCCAGGCGCCAGACAGCTCTGTAGCGGTACGTTACGGATTGGATGAAGACGAACCCGCCGCGTCCGGGCAAGACCCGCGCCACGAGTGATATTTAGCCGGTGTGCCGTTGGTTCCGGGGTCTCGGCCGGGGCCGGCGGACGGCGGCGCCGTTCTGGCGATGGAACGCCCAGGGGACGACACGAGCTGCGGGTGAGGAACGGACGGCCCACCGAGCCGGGACCAGCTCCTGCGGCCCCGCGGTGTTCTTCTCGTGGCGAGGGGCGCTGAGGGGCGCTAATCCACCTCGTCGGTGCTGACCTGCCCGGTGAGCCGCTGCCGGAGATGGGCCCAGGACATGCCGACCGCCCGCTCACGATCACGAGCGCCAGGTGCTGCAGAACCAGGACATTGCCCGCGGAGACCACGTCCCACTCGATGAAGAGCTCGATGAAGAGCCAGATAAACCCCGCCGCACAAGGCCGCCGCCAGCACCACCCCGACGAGGCCGAGCGAGCGGCGTGTGGCGTTCAGGAACACGACCCAGCCGATCAAGAGCACCGTGCCGGCCAAGAACACGAGTGCGGTAGAGCCGCTCCCCTCGGTGCCCAGCACGGCACGCTCGGCCCAGTGGAAGTACGACCAGCCCTCGGGGTTGTAGGTGGCGTACACGAGGACGAGGGCCATCAGGAACCGGACGAACACGCCGAACCACGTAACCCCCTGTTTCTGCATCGTCATCCCCCTTCGTTTCCCGTCTTTCGGCAAGCTTAGGGCGGTCGGTTGTGTGAGTTACAATGCCCGCTCGGCCGGCCACCTAGTCGTTGGAATAGCCGCGGATGATGTAACCCCGCGACTTGTCGTCGTAGTCGAGATCCAAGAGCCCACGCTCGCGCGCCTCCTCCAAGAGCTTGGCGAAGCTCTGAAACCCGTGGTAGCGCTCGCTGAAACCCGGCTGTCGGCGCTTGATCGCCTGCTTGACCATAGAGCCCCAAACCTTGTCCTCCTCGTCACGCTCCGCGAACAGGTCCTCCACGGTCTCGAGCACGACATCGAGCGCGGACTGCTTGCGGTCCTCCTCGCCGGTGCCCGACTTCTTCTCGCCGGTCTTCGCCGGGCGCGGCTTTTCGCGCCGACGGCGTGCGGCCTTCGCCTCCTCGCGTGCCAGATCGTCGTAGTAGATGAACTCGTCGCAGTTGGCGATGAGCAGATCGGAGGTCGATTCCTTGATGCCCACGCCGATCACGACCTTGTTGTTCTCGCGCAGCTTGGAGACCAGCGGGGAGAAATCCGAGTCGCCGCTGATGATGACGAAGGTATCCACGTGCGCCTTGGTGTAGCAGAGGTCGAGCGCATCCACCACCATGCGGATGTCGGCCGAATTCTTGCCCGACTGGCGCAGGTGTGGGATCTCGATCAGCTCGAACGCGGCTTCGTGCATGCCAGGCTTGAAGTCCTTGTAACGGTCCCAATCGCAGTAGGCCTTCTTGACGACGATGTTGCCCTTGAGCAGCAGCCGCTCGATCACCTTTCGGATGTCGAACTTCTGGAGCTTGGCGTCGCGCACGCCGAGCGCGATGTTCTCGAAGTCGCAATAGAGCGCCATGTTTTCGGTATTTTGTCGTGCCGCCATTTTCTATTGCTTCGTTTGGCCCAGTTTGGCCGAGCAGCATGGTCCTCGGCGCGCGTCTATCGCGGCCCGCTCAAGGGCTTACCGCTCGGGCCCCGCACCGAATCGCGGCTTGCCGCTCTCCGCGTCGCCGCCGGTATCGGATCGGACAGTACCCTCCCTCCCAGCCCGGCGCACCAAGGATAGGGAATTCAACGGCGATCCGCAAGGCGCTACGGTCCTCGCCAGAGGCTGACATCACGGACGTCATGAAGGCGGTTGCCATCGCCTCAGTCCGTCCAGGTCCATGTCGTCGAGATGCTCGCGCACGTAGTCGTGGTGCCGTGCGAACTGGGCGTCGCGCAGCCGGATGAGCGCGGCCGCAGCGGGCACCATACGGCGGGGGCGCGCCGCAGCGCCTCTTTGCAGAGGTGGACACGGTTGAGGATTGCCGTTCAATAGATGTACATCGCCTCGTCGCTATGAGGTGACCTAGCGCGTTGGCTTCCTGTCCTATTTTCCCCTGGCGAATGGATTCCTGACCGGAAAATATCGCCGCGGCGTCGAGCCGCCCAAGGGCACCAGGATGGGTAAGTTGAAAATGACCTCATGCTACCGCAACTTGCCTCGGCATCAGCCCATCAAAGCTACATGAACCCTATTGCGCGGTGCAGGTCTTTGCGAGAGTCCCCGAATCAGCTATCACCCGCATGGCGGGTGGTTTGAGGATGCCCCCTAATAAGGGGAAATATCACCTTGACGTAGTACGCCCATCCCTGGATCGGTAAAACTTACAACGGGTCATGCCAACCTTCCCGATCGATCTCGGGACACTTCAACCCCCCTCCTACCCCGCGCGTCCATTGCGCGCATGGCGGCCAGCCGTGGCTCTTGCCGCTCCGCGTTGTTCAGCGCATGCCCCTACCCCTGGCCCCCCGATCCGGCGCGCACCGCAGGCGATGAAACGACCGTGATGACAACAAACATATTATTAATATCAATGAGTTATGCAGATTGCTAGAACTGTTCTATACTTTTAATGTCATATGGCGGCTACGGGTATTTTCTCACAGACAAGCTTGGTTCCTTTCCGCTACTGTATTGGCTCTATACAAAGTCGCTATAGATATGGTACACTTCCTTGTTGCGCTTGTGCGATGCACAAATGTGGCAAGGTTTTTGCCGTTCTACGCAAAAGGAGCTACTGAAATGATTACTCTGTCTACCATGTATCCTCCATGGTTATAATCCGCAACCTGCCAGGCTCAGGTGAACGGTAAAGCATAGGCGCAGGTGCTGGCACGGGTCTTCATAGCCGATGCCGCCATGCCGCCATGCCGCATTCCCCGAGGCAGCCGATGCCGAGCCCGTTGCCACGACGACTCGAATAGGTGCCCGTGGTATCATCGACGATGCCCGCCACAGAACGCGCCAGGTGGTCTTTCCGTAGCCACTTTATCCAACGAGCCGACAGGCTGCTTCATCCATCAGGCGGTAATTCTCTCTGATGTGCTCGCGGGCAGGAAGAGGGACGTCATCATGTTCTAGCAATGCATTAACTATACGTCGTCCTTTAGCTTGTTGTTCCTCATCTCCCAATCTTATGAGTATCCATGCAAGGGTATCTCTGCATGCGATCCATTGATCCTTTTTCCCATTCTCCAAAAGCTTATCTGTGAAATCATAAAGTTTAGATGCCAATAAAAGAGCAATCTCTGTATTTGAACTTGATTGAGGCAGTTGTTGAGACGCATAGTGATGCCCTCTGTGTACCTCCGCGTACATCAGTAACTCTTCTTTTTCCGGGTCTTTCTTTGGAAGTTTCTGCGCCATAGCAACCGCGGCCTCCGAAAACATAATGGCAAGAGCGACACCGCTTTTGAATGCGCCGTGCAATGGCCTATTAAGGAACTCACGATAATATAGATAGAACGCACGACTTTGATTGGCGTAGATCCTACAAAAGATTTTTGCTTCCGCCGTATTCAGCATCGCTTTATGGTCTCTACGGAACCGAGCTCCAAGTAAGGTACGCAGTCCTACATATGTCGCCGCAAAACCAGCGGTAAGCGCCAATGCTATCGTCGATAAAGTGATCGTTGTTAGGTCTTTGAGTAGTGTTGATCCCCTTGTTATCGAATCTAGGTCTCGATCTCGCAAAGATTTGTCGGTCTGATAATCTTTCTCGATGTTAACGACCGCGTTGCTTAAGGAAGCTCGTTCTCGCTCACTGTCAGTTAACGCCTTTGCAAGGGCATCAACTTTACCACGCAACTCGTTCAGTTGTGACTTATCAGCGGCATTAGAACCGTCACGGTGCAGTTCAGCTTCATATAGAAGAATCGCTCTCTCGGTTTTCGGGCCATTCAGCCCGTCTATACGCCCGTCATAAAGTCCTTTCGACGACAGGACTGTCTGTAACTCGCGGATGGAGTCCCGAGAGGCCACGTCCGCTGCGAATGATGATGGTGCTACGTAGACAAATAGTAAAAACCAAAAAGGGAGAATTCTCATACGGCAGCCACGTTCTTCCAGTGAACCAAAAGTGATCGGACGTTTCATTATTGTTTTCTATCCTTAGGCGCTTCTTTAGCCTTGCGATGCTTCGGCCCAACCTTGGCCGCAGCGGCAACGGCTCGCTTGAAGCGCTCCCAACCATCGGGGCGCAGCTCTATCTGTTCTGATGATTCTTGCTTAGAGCGTTTCATCAAGGCCATTTAGTTGTCTAGGGGCGTAGGGTTCTTTGACTTGCACGCTAAAGCCCGCTACGTTGATAACGCCCATCCCCAATAATTGGCTGTCGAAAGTGTGGAACGTTTTGATTGAGTAGTATCCTGACGTAGCAACATGCACCGCGTCTTTAGGCTTGACGTTTGAGTCCCATACAATATCCCTTGCCAACTGCGCAATAATTCTAGTTAGGGGCCTTTGAGCGAGATGGGGCGCTTGGAATAATCTATCCAGCTTCGGACGCTTAGCCGGGTCGATCTTTGGAACACCCTTAATGTATATTACCTCTGCCACCGTAAATGTGGATGTCACAATCAACAAATGCCCTTTTTCTGCGGCAACCCATACGTCTTCGCATTTCTGCGCCCTATGGGGTTCTTCATTGGGATTAAGCAAACCAAGAAAAGCGGCGGAATCCCAATAGACGCTTTCTCTAGCCATCACGTTTCCGATAGCAGGCTACGGATTTCAGCTACGCTGGGAATCTCGTCGCGGGAAGGATAGACAATAAGTTCACGCGCTTTAACACTTACCGGCAGACCATCTTTCCGGTATCGCACCGTCCCCAACACTTCTACCCGTTTTCTAAACGCACCCCAGGCTTCTTTAAGTTTACTTTCTTCGACTTCGCACCTAATCGGCCTGGCATCCAACGTGTCATAAATAACAAACTCGAATTGTCCGTGCGCGTTCAGCTTTTCCAGAAATCCCTCAACCGAGCCCTCATCTTCATAGGCGGGCTCAAGTAGCTCGGAAGCTTTAGCAGAGATCACTCGGTTTATCGGGATGACTAGTTCATTTCTCGACCAAAGCAGCACATTCGCAGGCGCTTTCTTGCCTTTGAACAACATGCCTAGAGTCCTACTGTACTGGATGGCTTTATCTGTAAACTGTGTGGGCCGGTTGCCTTTCTCTAATTGTTTCAGACCATCTATAACCAAACGCCGAATTCTATCTACTTCATCGGGCACAAACGACCCAGGACGGTTTAATACACCGATTGCAGCACTACCGGGGTATACCTTTACCAGCCAAGAGTTAGGATCCCGACTTGGGGAAGCATGCTTAGAAACCTCGCGCACGAGCCCAAAAAAGCTCTCCACCGCCTTCCCAAAATCCTCAACGGAGATTACGTCCTCATCTAGTTCTAGTGTGAGGTCAGTGGTGATCTCATTAAGATCGATGGCCATAAAGACCTCGTATCCCACTAAACGTTTGGTAATGAGTCCCGGTACATGAGGCGCTTGCCAACAATACCTTGAATGGACTTCGCCATGCGTTGGGCATCCTCAACGCCAAGAGCGGAACGCTCATTGTAACGAAAATCAAACTCGGCAAGATATCGCTTTAGGTGTTGCTGAGAAACGTGATGGTACACCCCGTTGATACCGCGCTTCATAATCGAGAAATATCCCTCGATTGTGTTAGTGTGAACCTTGCCGCGTACATATTCGCCAGCGCTGTGATTAATCGAGTCATGCAGATCGAATTGGCTGGCGGCTTTTTTCATTGCGCCACCTTCATCGGTATACACGTAGCTCGCACCGTCCAGCTGCGCCTTAAGGATTGGCCCCAGCGTTTTGGCGGTGACTTCCGGAATGTGCTGCGAGCGAACGCGGCCCCCGCGCTCCACAAGCGCAATCACGGCTTCTTTGCCAGTGCCCCCCGTGCCTTGGTGCTTACGCTTGCTGCGATGCTTGTTTTTTTCCAGGCCGCCGACGAAGGATTCATCCGCTTCCACCATCTTGCCGTCGCCACCAAGCATCTCGGGATTGGTCTCCCGAAGCGATTCACGAATGCGATGGCAAAGAAACCAGGCAGTCTTTTTGCTGATACCCAACATCCGGCCAACCTGTAGCGCGCTCATGCCCTTCTTGCTCGCCATCAATAGGTGGGTCGCGGCAAGCCACTTGTGAAGCGGGATCTTGCTGCGCTCGTAAAGCGTGCCGACTGTTACCGTGAACGGCTCGCGGCAAGCATTGCAGTTATAAAGACCGGGCCGATGCGACTTACCTTGCATAAGCGTTGCTTCATTGACCACGCCGCAATGCGGGCACACTGGCCCATTCGGCCAGAGTTCAGCCTCAAGCCATTGACGGGCCTCGGTTTCGTCGTGGAAAATCTCCTTGGATAGATCGCTCATCACCGTTCCCTCATCCCATGAGATCCAATGATACACCGGGTATCCTACTACGTCAAGGTGATATGTCCCCTAATAAGGACCTCCCGCCATTTGCATAGCGATTGTCCCGCCACCCGCCGAGTCCTGGCCGGGCGGTGGATTCACGAGTTCTTTGAGTAGCGCGTGCAAGTCGGCGGGCGCGTCGAGATAGTAGCGCGCAACACTGCCGACTTGGCCGATGTGGATAGACAGGTTGCGATCGGCCCGGACGCGGAACATGTCCTCGTCGACCAGATCGTCGCCTGCCGTCACAAAGACCGCGTCCCCGTGCTCACTCTCCTGCAAGAGCTGTTCGACGGCTGTTGCCTTGTTGGCGGCGGCCGGTTTCATCTCGATCGCCTTCTTGGCCCTAAAGGCCGAATACGGCGTGTTTGCTAGAATCTGCGTGAGCGACTCCTTGAGGTCGAGAGCCTGGGCATGGGCAAAGATGGGCTCCGCCTCACGATAGTGCAGGACCAAGGCCGTCTCTTTTTCTTCGACGAAGGCGCCGGGAATGCGTCGCACGTAGCTGTCGAGGTGGGGACGCACCACGGCCTTGATGCGCTCGAACTCCTCGGCGCTAACGACGCTCTCCCAGCCCCCACCGCCCTTACGCCGGTAAAAGGCGCAATGCTCGGCCACGAGGTTCAGGTCGATCCCGGCAAAATATTGATCGCAGAACTCCCGTGATCGTCCGGTAATGATCGTGACATCAAAGTCGGGTCGTCGGCCAAGGTCTTGAAGCAGAGCAAGCAGGTCCGGCGTGGGCGTCGCCAGCGTAGGATTGCGCCGAATGGGCGTCAGAGTGCCATCGTAGTCGAGAAAGAGACGCTTGACGACCGCCGTGCTGACCGCCTCGATCAACTCCGCCCGGGCAGCGCCTTCCAAACGCCCCGACCGCGAATCGATCGTCGGCGAGGCTTCGTCCCATGCACGCATGAAATCCTTGGCCCACTCGACGTTGTTATAGCTCGTGACGCGCCGACGCAAGAGTTGCATGCGTCTCCGCCGCTCCTCGGGCTCCATCCGTGCCGCTTCGTACATGCTGTCGGCGAGTCTATCAACGTTGTAGGGGTTCACGAGGAGGGCCTCGCCCATTTCCGCGGCCGCTCCCGCGAACTCGCTCAAGATCAAGACGCCATCATCGTCGCGTCGCGACGCCACGAACTCCTTGCAAACGAGGTTCAGGCCGTCGCGAAGCGGCGTGACGAGCATGACGTCGCCAAGCCGGTAAAATGCCACCACCTGCTCCGGGGAAAAGGGCTGATACAAATACTGCAAGGGCACGTAGCCGGGGCGCCCGAACTCCCCGTTGATTTGACCGACGAGGCGCTCGACCTCCGAGCGGAGCTCGGCGTAGTTTGGCGCATCCTGTCGCGACGGCACGCACACCTGCACGAAGGCCGTGTGATCGACGCATTCGGGGTGCTTCCTGAGAAAAATTTGGAACGCCTTGAGGCGCTCGGGAATGCCCTTGGTGTAGTCGAGCCGGTCGATACCGAGAAAGACCAATTTTCCTTCGACCGACCGCGACAGCTCGGTCATGCCGGCGACGGCCTCCGAGTTTTTAACGCGGTCGCGGGTCGACTCGACGTCCACTCCCAAAGGAAAGGCGCCGACCTTGACAATGCGGCGCTGGTAATGAATGGCATCGCGATCCACGTCGCCGCCCAGAATGCGCGTCACGCAGGTGAGAAAGTGCCGCACATAGTCGAGTGTGTGCAAGCCAACGAGATCAGCGCCCAGAACGCCCTGGAGGATCTCATCGCGCCTCGTTAGAATGCGAAACATCTCAGAGGAGGGGAAGGGGATGTGGTGAAAGTAGGCAATCCGCAGCTCGGGCGACGCGTGCCGCAGCATCCCCGGTACAAGCATGAGCTGATAGTCGTGGACCCAAACCAGGTCGCCCGGTTGCGCCATCGACAAAATCGTGTCGGTAAAGCGTTGATTGACCCGCACATAGGCTATCCAATCGCGCTCGTCGTACCGCATGTAGGCGGGAAAATAATGAAACAGCGGCCACAACGTGCCGTTCGCCATACCGGCGTAGTAACCGTCGTACTCATCCTGCGCTATGGCTACTGCGAGGTAGCGATCGGCCAGCAGACGCGCCGTCACGGATTCGTAACGCGGCTGGTCTTGGAAGATCCCTGAGTGTCCGACCCAGATCGACTGAGCGTGCCGATGGACGCCGTTGTGGACATCGTTGAGCCCGGCGACGAGCCCCCCGGAGCTGCGTTTGAAATTGAACGTCTCGCCCTCGCTCTCGATGCTGAGCGGCAATCGGTTTGAGACGATGAAGATCCTGCGCGTATCGGGCATATCGGTCCCCCTGCCGCGCTCACTCCGACGGTCGCTCAAAATGGAAGTGGGCGTCGAGTCCGATATATTCAATCTTGTCCCTAAAGAACTGGCCACTCGGCGAATGGCCGTTGAAGTACTCCACCAGGATCTGGAGGTTGCGGTCTAGCACTTGTAGGCTATCGAACTGAACACCTGCTCTCGCAGATATGTCGGTGCTCCAGTTAGGTTCTTCAAAATTCTCTGCCACGATCGGCCGCATGCCCCAAATTCCGCGCGCCACGGGCTTCTGAATTCGAAGGCATATTGCGTTGACCAAACCTTGAGGTCTGCAGGTTCCCGGTCGAACAGACCACCGCCTCCGCCATAGATACGTAGCCCGACGGGGAACTCGTAAGATAACTTGAGATCCGCCCCATCGTAGCTGAGATCCACACGCTGCCACCGGGTCCGCAATAAGAACTCGTCACCGCGGTGAGAACTCTCGTGAAAGAGGCGGCCGAAGGCCGACCAACGGCCGACACGGAAACTCGAGTAGAGGCCTCCAAAATAATCCGCGTTGACGAGATCGTGCGATGGAGCATTGAGGTCGAAGTCGCTGAAGGCCCCGGCCTGAAGACCCAATTCCCATTGCCTGGATGACTGCTCGTGCGTGAGGTTGCCGCAAGGAATCGTCTCGCCGAAGCTCACCGTCGCGATATCCGCCCCGCTCGAGTTATCGATGTAGTAGTGATAAGCGGCCGAAAAGTGGGGCAAGCGCGGATCGGCAAGTAACGGTTTGAAAAGGTGGCCCTCAGGAAGCGGCCCGGTGGGGAGGCTCTCCTTACCGGGCGGTTGTTTGGTCTCAGCAACGAGTGTCGTAGCCGCGCTCCGGGCGGCCGGATCTTTGTCTTTCAAGACCTCGACTCCTGTGACACCCGAGATACCAGATAAACGCGTCGGGAATAGGGATTTTCAAAGCCCTTTGTCATCAAGAGGCACTGTACTGCCGGGCTCATGAGCTGTCAAGCATGCGAGTCCTCGGCCTTGGACGGGGCATTATCGGGCCCTTCCTAGGCCCGAGGCGCTATGTTTCGGAGCGTCTTGGCGTCTCGGGCGAGCGAGGGCCAAAGAGGATTGTCGGCTCATAGGAAGCAAGGAGAGGACTCTCAGGTCGGCAGTTCACCGCACGGGGTCTTGAGAGACCGGGCACCAGCCCTTGGGCAGCTCAGTCCTTCCCGCCTCACCTGGCTCGTATGGCTCGTCACCCGACTGCCGGCCGTGCCGAGCGGGGCGCGCGAGCTCGTGGCCGCTGACTACTGGCTACTTGTCTTAGGCAGGTTTGCTTCGATCTTCACCGGCGCCCCGCCGTTTTTCTTGTCGATCCCGATCTCTTTGGCCGCGGCTTTCGATAGGTCGATGTCCCGGCCCTTGGCGTAGGGGCCGCGGTCGTTAATTTGTACCTCCACTGACTCCCCGGTCTCCAGGTTCGTCACTTTCGCTTCCGACCCGAGCGGGAGGGTGGGGTGCGCGGCGGTCAGGTCGCCCTGGTCGAATTTGTCCCCGCTAGCCGTCTTCTTCCCGTGAAAGCCCTTGCCGTAGTACGACGCCTCGCCCACTTGCTCGACCACTTTCTCACCGCCGGTGCCGGTTTTCGTGCGGACGGTGTCTTCCACTAGGTCATGCTTACCTTCGGCCTTCTCGGTCCGCTCGGCCAGTTTCTCGACCTTTTTGACAACGGCCTCGACGCTTTGCGAGGCTTCTTCGGCGGCCGCGGCGCCGCAGAGCCAGAGCACGGACGCCGCAAGGGCGGCGCGGAGTACGGGGAGTGCGCGTAACGGGGTGTCCATGGTAACGACCTCCTTTGACTGACGTGAAAGGTTAGCTCGACGAACAATCTGGTACACGACATCTGGTACACGACCAGCTGCTCGCACAACCCTATCCCCGAAGGTGCACTGACTGTGCCGCGCTGGCCGCCTCAGCCTAAGTCACGGTTTGCCTTACCAAAGATCTTATTCTTACGCCACGGCGAGGGACTACGCTGTCGGTAAGCATTACCGCGGGACCGGTAGAGCGTACCGGCGCGGTGATGGTCTCCATGGAGTTTCAAGTCGAACCCCGTGCTGGCGTTTCGCCCGCGTGCGGATACGCGCTGCTCACACGCTGATAAAACTCGCGCACAGGAGGGGCTGCCCATCGAGTGGCCAAAGGGCGAGGTCGAGCCGAGCCGTTACTGGCTCTCGACGTTGCCGCAGGACAGCACCCTCAAGCAGTTCGTCGCCACCGCCAAGGTATGCTGGATGATCGAACAGGACTATCTGAGGCTCAAAAGCGAGCTTGGCCTCGACCAATGCTTTCGAGATCGGCCCAAACGGCGTCTTACCGCCTCGCGCGCCGCCGGATCCCCGGCCGGCCCATCCGACGCAACAGCGCAACAGTACCTGCTTCTTGTTGCAAACCAGCGTTGACCTTCCTATCCTTCCTTCGCTTCGGGCTCGCATTCGCTTCCGGCAAAAAAAAGACCCCGCCGGGTGGCGGGGTCTCGCGACACCTGCTTACGCAGTGCGTGATGTTTAGGCCGTCTGGACTCTCGCCGCCGACGGGCCCTTCGGGCCCTGCTCCACGTCGAAGGTTACGTTT
>JALZID010000014.1 GCA_030860485.1 Pseudomonadota bacterium
GCAGAATGGCGGCGCGCTGGAAACCCAATGCCCGGAGGGTGCCGATCTCGGCGGTTCGGTGGGCGACCGAGGCATACATCGTGGTCATGGCACCCATGACCGCCCCGAGCGAGAAGGTGAGCGAGAGGGCCGTGCCGATCAACCCATTCCCCTGAGCCCGACGACGATGGGGACCCGCACCGCCTGCGGGGCGGCCAACAGCGCCGCCAGCACCCCGACCGCCGCCGCGCAGCCGATGGCGAGCCCCGCGGTCTCGTCGGACACCTCGAACACCGGGAACAGCGTCCCGACCTCAGCCGCGAACACCGCCGCCGCGGGATAGCTCAAGAGCACGCCCAGGATCCCGCCCAGGACGGCAATGGCGAGCGACTCCCCGAGGATCAGGCCCACGATCCGAACCGGCCCGAAGCCCAGGACGCGCAGGGTCGCGTGCTCCCGGCGCCGCTCCCGGACGCTCATCGCCATCGTATTGCAGAGGACCGCGAGGATGATCCCGATACCCTGGAGTGGTTTAAGGAAAAAGACACCGTGCTGTTCTGCGACTTCCTCAGCCGCCGGCCGACGCTCAAACAGGCAAAGCGCGCCCGTAAGACGACCCTCGAGGCCTTCTTCCGGTAACATAATGTCCGCTACCCACATATCATCGAAGAGCGACTGCAGGCCATCAAAACCGCCACGCCACCGACCGAGGACCTCGCCGTCATCACGCCGCATCGACTCCTCGTTCAAGCCCTCGTCGAACAGTTGCGCGTGCGCCTTCAGGCCATCGAGCGCTTCGATGCGAAGACCACTACGCTCGCCCAGACCCTCTCCCCCGACTATTCGCTATTCCGTGCCCTGCCGGGCGCCGGTTCCATTCTCACACCCCGGCTGCTCGCCGCCGACCCGCCGCACCGCGGTGCGCGACGCACCCCGAAGCTGGCCGTTGACGTACCAGGTCTGCTGCATGCGGCTGTCGAGCGAATCCGGCGTCGACGACGACCATGGCGCGCGACTGAAGGCCCGCCATCGGGCCTTCGGCCAGAGCCACGCCACCTGCTCGGCGAAATCGCGCGCAAGGAGCACGATGTCCTGACCGGGCTGGGGCGGCGGCATGCGGATAGGGAGGACGTTGACGCGGAACTACAGGTCCGCGCGCAGTGTCCCGCACCTCACCATCGCCTCTGCATCGCGATTGGTAGCGGCGATTATCGAGGCGCTCGCTGGCGTTCTCGAGTGCTCCCGAGCCTCCGCACGCCCGAAAAGTCTAGTTGTCGCTGAACAGCCGGCCGGAAGTCACGCTTATCGTCGACTTCAGCCACGTGATCGAGTTATAATTGCAAGTTGGCTCATGTTTGACTACATCATTGTCGGTGCAGGATCGGCCGGTTGCGTGTTGGCAAGCAGGTTGACGGAAGACCGCGCTTGTCGGGTGTTGTTGCTCGAAGCCGGCGGCGAGGACGACTCGCCGTGGATACGGACACCGGCATTCTACGGACTGCTGCAGGACAGTCCCTACGACTGGGCGGACCGAACGATACCCCAAGCGCATCTGAAGGGGCGCCGTATCTTTGTGCCCCAAGGCCGGGTGCTCGGAGGATCAAGCGCCATTAATCACATGATCTACATCCGCGGCAACCGCGGTGACTACGATCAATGGTGTCACAGTGGAAACGAGGGCTGGGCGTACGAAGACGTCTTACCTTACTTTGTGAAAGCCGAGGGCAATCAAACCATCTCCAACCGATATCACGGCACAACGGGCCCGCTCGCGGTTGCAAGCCATCCGCTTTCAAACGCTCTCGTTGGGCGCTATCTCGCCGCGGCGCAAGAAGCGGGAATTCCATTCAACCCGGATTTCAATGGCGAGCTTCAGGAAGGCTGCGGTCCTTTACAGGCAACGCTCGCGAACCGCGCCCGATGCAGTGCCGCTACTGCCTACCTGCATCCGGTGCGCTCGCGCCCGAATCTGACCGTCCTGACACACGCCTATGCGACGAGGCTTCATTTCAGCGGAACCCGCGCAGTGGGAGTAGAATATTTTCGCTTTGGGGCCGTGGAGAAGGCGCACGCCTCTTGCGAGGTCATTGTTTCGGCCGGCGCTTTCCGCTCACCGCAGTTGCTGATGCTTTCCGGTATCGGGCCAAAGACCGCGCTTCAGCGGCTGGGTATCTCCGTGCGCCAGGATCTCCCGGGCGTGGGCCAGAATCTACAGGACCACCTCCACATCCGGGTGCGGTGCGAGATCACGCAACCGCTCACCTTTGCCCCGCTTCCGGATGAACTAAAGACTGCCGCAGTTCGGGAATACGAAGCGAATCGAAGCGGCGCGCTCGGCTCGAACTTCCTCGAGGCGGGGGCGTTTGTCAGAAGCGAGCCGCAAGAGGCGTACCCCGGACTACAGCTATTCTTCCTGATGACCCTCTCTCCAGAGTACCCCGAAGCCGGGGCGCCAGACCGGCATGGCGTTACGTTTACCTCCTACATCAATCGACCGCTGAGCCGCGGAGAGGTCGCACTCGCCTCGTCCGATCCTCTCGATCGGCCGATCATCAACCCCAACTACTTGAGCGTGTCCGACGATGTGCGGTGTGCCGTCGCCGGGGTATGCTGGAACCTCAAGCTTCTGTATGCCAAAGCATTTGACGACATCCGCGGCAAGGAGATAGCCCCGGGGGCGAACTTGAGAAGCGATGCAGACATCGCGTTGTTCGTGAGGCGCACCGCCTCCACCACTTGGCACCCGGTCGGCACGTGCAAGATGGGCAATGACGAGATGGCGGTCGTCGATCCTCGTTTGAGAGTGCGTGGGATCGAGGCGCTGCGGGTCGTGGACGCGTCGATCATGCCGACGATCGTGAGCGGTAACACCAATGCGCCAACGATCATGATCGCCGAGAAGGCGACCGATCTGATTCGCAACGACTCGCGGCGGCACGCATGACCTGTCATTTGCCATATTTATCATCGTGGCGCGTTCTTTCGGTTTACGATAATTTACGGCTCAAAGTGCTCGCCGCGACGATGATAGGTGAGAGGACTGGACTGAAGGGCGGAGCATAAGCCAAATCTGCGTTTTCCAGGTCTCGACAACTGAGACCTCCAAGCAATGCCGTCGCGGCAATGTCAATCATCTTGTCCACGGCACCGAGACCCACGGCTTGGGCACCCAGCAAGCGCCCGCTGCCGGACTCGGCGACGAGCTTCAGCGTAAGCTCGCGAGCGCCCGGGTAGTAACGTGCTTTATCCCTGGCGCCGATCACCGCCGCGATCGGGCTGAGCCCAGCCTCCCGAGCAGTGGCTTCGCTGAGCCCCGTAAGGCCGACATTCAGGTCAAAGGTCTTGAAGATCCCAGTCCCCAAGACGCCTGGAAATCGAGCGTCACCCCCAGCCGCATTTTCGCCGGCCACGCGACCTTGCAAGTTCGCGATGTCCCCCAGTGGTTCCCACAAGGGTGCCCGCGTTAAGCGGTGAAAGCTCTCCGCGCAATCGCCGGCCGCGAACACGCCTTTGACGTTGGTCTCCATACGAGGATCGACGGCGATCGCGCCCGTGGGCCCTAGCGCGATGCCGCCCTGCTCCGCGAGCTCGACGTTCGGCCGGATGCCAATCGCGAGGACCACGAGCTCGGCGGGCAACCTCCGGCCCGATGCTGTTACCACCGGGGCGACCCGCCCCGCGTTCTCAGTGATCTCGGCCATGCCATCGTCCACAATGACACGAACGCCCTGGGCGATGAGATAGTCATGGACCCACTGACCCATCTCAGGATCGAGCCTCGGAAACAGCCGCTCCAGGCGCTCGACGATAGTCACCGTCACACCCAACGCGTGTAGGCTCTCGGCCACCTCGAGCCCGATATAGCCTGCCCCCACGATGACCGCGTCCTTCGGCCTCAAGCGATCGAGGGCCGATCGGAAACGATCGAGCTCCGCCATCGTCCTCAGCGTGACGACACCGTCCAAATGGTTTCCGGGTACGGCAGGGATCACAGGACGGGCGCCGGTCGCGAGGATCAGCCGGTCGTAGGGCACGACCTCCAGCCTATTGCGATCGAGGTCGCGCACTTTGACGACGCGTTCCTCAGTGCTCAGGTCTACCACGCGGTGGCGGAGATGTACCTCGATTCCATCCGTCTTGAATTCAGACGCGCGACGGATGATCAGCGCTTCTCGGCTCGGGACAAGGCCGCTTAGATAATAGGGCTGCCCACAGGCCGTGTACGAGACCTCGGACTCGTCTTGAAAGAGAGTAATCGCAATATCCCGGTTGACCCGGCGTGCCTTGGCGGCAGCCTTGGCGCCGGCCGCCACCCCGCCTACGACGATCAGATGCATGGGTCGATCTCCGCTTACGCCAGCCATTCGCCATCCCCCGCAAAAAAGGCCGGCTCCCCACCGGTATGCAAAAACACGACGGAGCGATACGGGGCCAAGCCGCGCCGCAGGTGCTCCAAGAGGCCCGCCATTGCCTTGCCCGTATAGGTGGGATCCAGCAACACGCCTTCCGTGCGCCCAACCAGCTGGATGGCATCCGCCGCCGCCGGGCTCGGGATCCCGTAGCCTGCGCCAATAAAGCCACCGTGCACGATGGCCTCCGCCGGAGCAAACCGCCAATCGAGGCCAAGGAGTGCCGCTGCCTCGGTCGCGAGACGGGTAATCTCGATGCGCATCGCCTCCGCCTCCCGGCTCACGGTAAAGCTCTCGACCGTCCACGGCGATCCCAGTGCCCGCGTCCCCACCAGCCAGCCGGCATGGGTTCCGCCCGAGCCGGTGGCCAGCACGATGGATTCGGGCGCAAGGCCAAGCTGGCGGCATTGCTCGAACAGCTCGTGCGCCGCCAGTGTATGCCCGAGGGCACCGAGGGCACAGGCGCCGCCGCGCGGGATGGGATAGGGACGCTGGCCCTTATGGCGCAGCTCCTCGCAGAGCGCCTCGATACCGCGATCCACAGAGGTGCGGTCCGGGTCGCCGGTGAACACCGCCTCGGCCCCAAGCATGCGCGTGACACGGTAGTTCCCGTCGACCCCTTCGGGCGCATCGCCCCAAAAGACAGCGGCACAGCGCAATCCGCAGCACGCGGCCGCCGCTGCCGTCGCGCGGACGTGGTTGGACTGAGTCCCCGCACCGGTCACGAGCACCTCGGCACCTTGGGCCATCGCATCGGGCACCAGCAGCTCCAGGCCCCGGACCTTGTTGCCCCCGAGGCCAAAACCGATCAGGTCATCCCGTTTGAACCATAAGCCCGGACCGCCAATCGCCCGGCTGAGCCGTCGCATCGGTGAAAGCGGTGTGGGTAATTCCGCCAAGGGTTCGCGCCGGATCTCCGCGAGGGCTTCCCAGGGGTTGGGTGGGCCTATGAAGCTGGGTTCACCGCTCGCCACGATCGTGCACCCGGAAAACCCTCAAGAACAGTGGCTTTGTACATTGCGCCCGAAGTGGACCGTCCGAACCGGAATCCCGTAACGGTGCGCCGTGCCCACCAGTCTTTGGCCAAGTCAAGCGAGATGCAGCCTCCGGCCCTTGGGTTCGGGGACTCTATCCCCAAACTCCCTGGCCGTATCAATCCAAAGGCTGATAGCTTCTTGGGCCTGCGCCAAGGCCAGCTCATACGAATCCCCGTGCGCCATGCACCCGGGAAGCTCGGGAACCTCGGCGACAAAGGCATCGTCTTCGGCGCTCCAAAAGATGACCACTTCGTATCTATACATCGGTCTTTTCATAACCGCACGAACCTGGCGAACCTGATATGGTTTGGCCTTGCTCCCTTGCCTCTGGAGGTTGAGCCGCTCTTCTACATCGACCCGTCGGAAAATATGGTGACTGCTTCTCGTGCGCTCCTCAAACCCCAGGTGCAATAAAAGGCTGCGCAGATCCGAGAATTCGATGTTGGCGTCCGAGCGCCCATCCAGAATGCGCAGAAGCAACTTGCCGTGTGTTCCCATCCTGGCATTTTAGTCGCGATTCATGCGGTTCGGGTAATCCTACAAGATATCGTTGTGTTTTTGATCGACTGAGAGGTTGTGAAAAAACCTACTGCGCTCGGGATCTCGCGTTCCGGCGGTGCTCGGAATCCTCATGTATTTCAACATACACTCCGGTTCCTGCGCTCCGGCGGAACGCGACCTCCCTTCGCTCGCGACGGTTTTTTCACAACCTCTGAGTACTACGGCTCTCGCCCCGCCTGGGCCAGCACGCGGTCCACCATCTCCGCGCAGCAACCCGTGCCCTGCCCCACGTCGAAGAGGCACTCGATCCCCGCGACACCGACCTGCGCTACGATCCGGGGCTCGGCAAGCACGGCTTCCCGCAGCGGGATGCCACGCTCGGCGGCGTCCATCGCCACGCGGTAGACGAGCGCATGGGCGCTCTGCTTGCCAAGCTTGGGGGACAGGGCCAGCATCACCTGCTCCGCCTGCACGAAGCCCTTGGTCGCGAGCAGATTGTCCCGCATGCGGTCCGCGTTGACCTCTAGGTGTTCGAGCAGATCGTGCAACAGCGCCAAGGCCTTGCCAGTCGCGAGACAGGCGCCGGGGAGGAGCGCCCATTCCCCCTTCCACGCGCGCCCATCGCGCTCGTGGTCGTGCACGAGATTTTCGCCCATGTGCGCGGCCTGATACCGCACCACGCGGGCCAGCGTGCCCAGGTGCTCGGCGATCTCCGGGTTGCGCTTCTGGGGCATGGTGATGCTGCCGACCGTGCCCGGCACGAATCCCTCGCAGACCTCCCCGATCTCGGGCCGCTGCAAGTTATAGATCTCGTGGCCTATGCGGTCGGCCGTCGCCGCGATCAGGGCGAGGAGGTTGAGCCACTCGGCGAGGCGATCGCGCGAGGCAGTCCAGGAGATCGCTGGAGCTGTGAGCCCGAGCTTCTCGAGAAAGCGCTGCTGCATCCCGAGCGCTTCGGGACCGAAAGCGGAGAGACTGCCGACGCCGCCCGCGAGCTGCCCCACGCCGATGCGCGCGCCGACCTCCTTGAGGCGTTGGCGGTGGCGCTGAACCTCATCGAGCCACCCGGCGGCCTTGAACCCGAAGGTGATCGGCAGGCCCGGCTGACCGTGGGTGCGCCCGCACATCGGCGTATCCCGATAGCGGCTTGCGAGGCCGCTCAGCACCGTCGCAATGCGTGTAAGCTGGTCCGCAAAGATATCGCGCACCTTCACCAGAATCCGAGCCGTGTGCGTATCGGTGATGTCCTGCACTGTCGCCCCGTAACAAAGCCACTCACCGCTATCGCTAGGGCAGCGGCGCTGGAGCGCGCGGATAAGACCGAGCATTGAATGGTTGGTGCGCTCGAAATCTTCGCGCACCTCCGCAAAAAACGCCTCATCGAGCGGTACGACTCGACAGGTGTCGGCGAGCTGGCTAGCCGCCGCGGCGGGGATCAAACGGAATTCAGCCTCCGTCTCGGCCAGCACGACCATGACCTCGATCCATCCGGCGGTCAGCGCGGTATCGTCGAAGACCGCACGCAGTTCGGGTGTGGCCCAGGAATTCCGATAGATGGCTGAGTCGCTGATGTGTACCGACATGACGATTCGCTACCTCGTTGTAGTTCGCTGCTTCTATCAAAAAGCAGAATGCGCCGCGTTCGTGAGTCCGGTAATCCGGGATTCCATAGGCACCATCAGGGCGACGCTGCCTGAATCCCACTAGGGGGCAACCACACATCAGTCGCATAGCGCGCGGTCTTGCCGAGCGCAGTCTCTCCCATCGGGCAAGGTCGATTTGTCCGAATGTCGGAGACTGACTAAATTGGACGTTCAGGACCCAAAGCAATACCAGAGAGAGTCGACCAGCGCTATTTCGGCCGCGTCGTTTCCCTAGGGAATCGCGCCTCGCAGCGTATTACCGACCCGGACCGCATCGGCGACGAGGTACCACCCGGGCTGGTCTTGTCGGCCGTGCAGCCAGTCGCGCCCGCGCGGGAGCAGGGCGTCGCGTTCAAAATTCTGATCGATCAGTTTTTGCCAGACGAAGGCCCACTCCGGCTGGTTCTCGCGGTCGCTCAGCCAGTCGCGCCCGCGCGGGAGCAGGGCGTCGCGCTCAAAATTCTGATCGATCAGTTTTTGCCAGATAAAGGCCCACTCCGGTCGGTTCTCGCGGTCGCTCAGCCAGTCGCGCCCCCGCGGGAGCAGGGTATCGCGCTCAAACTTCTGATCGATCAATTTTCGCCAGACAAAGGCCCATTCCGGCTGGTTCTCGCGGTCGCTCAGCCAGCCGCGCCCGCGCGGGAGCAGGGCGTCGCGCTCAAAATTCTGATCGATCAGTTCTTGCCAGACGAAGGCCCACTCCGGCCGGTTCTCGCGGTTGCTCAGCCAGTCGCGCCCCCGCGGGAGCAGGGCGTCGCGCTCAAAGTTCTGATCGATCAAACCCCGGCTCTCACTAAGATCGCTAAGTCCTTCAAACGCCACCTTCGCGCCTTGCTCCTCCCCGTCCAAAACGGCCTCGAAGAAGCGATCAAGTGAGACGGCGAGCTGGTAATAGAAACCGTCGAGCGCGCGCCGACCTCCGAGCGCGCGTTGCTTAAATCTCGGATGCCTTTGCCAAGCCTCCTGCACATCCAGTAGGCTGATCACGATGGTAATACCTCACAAATTAACACGAATTAAGGGGCCAGGCTCGAAGTTCCACCCTCACTTGCCCACACTGCGCAGGATATCGTGCACTCGCAGGTTCAAGGCTTCAGCAAAGTGAATTCGTTCGTCTTCAGGAAACGGCGGAATCCCGTGTCGAAACTCACGAGGTGGTCGTGATGGGTCAGCACAGCGCCGGCGATCCAGGCGTTGGGAATGTCGTTGCAGATCAGCCGATGCTGCTCGCACAGGTGTTCGAAAACAGGCCATTCGGTTCCCAATCGAGGCATGTTATTCGGCATCCTGACCATCGTCCGCGTCCAACAGGGCACGGTTAGTCAAAGGGTCGGACACAGCCGCCGTCAATCCAGCGCTCCCGGCATGGATGGGTAACTGCGGTCGACCGCTGTGAGACCGTCCGGTTTGCGGGCGCAGCCGAAGGACCAGCCCCTCCTCGATCAGGCGGGTCAGGCTGGTCTGTTCCTGTGCTGCTGCGGCCTTGGCTTTGGCCAACAGCGCATCGTTGATATCGAACGTGGTTCTCATGGCATCCAGATGCAGATTCCTGCATGACTCTAGCATAAGCAGGACGCTCGTTCAAATCGATTCGTTCGCAAGTGCAGCTACGCCCCCCGAGTCGAATCCGACCTATGGCTCGTTGCTTTCAGTGTCGCTGCTTTAAGTGAAGCACGGGTCAGGCCTTACGCAAGAGCGTCATTAGTCCGAGCTCCTCGGGAGCGGGCTGCTAGGGTGAGAGGATCAAAATATAAGGACTTTTTTCCTTTTTGACCCCCTCATCCCCACCTTCTCCCGGAGGGAGAAGGAGTTAAATGCGTAAGTGCTGGCGTGTCTGCTCGACCTATGTCGAAGCCGGGCTCGAAGCCGCCGATCCCCGCGAGCACTCGTGGGCCGTTCGTAACAATGAGTCCTCCGCCATCCGGAGTCGCTGGCGACAGTCGCTGGTCCACGCATTGGCCTCTGCCAAGGCCCGCTCGCACTGGGCGATCATCGCATCCATGGCCTCGGGCGCCGCGCCCCCCGGTGCGGCACGTGCCGAGACGGCGGCCTCAGGATCCAGGGCATTGCGGAGAACCGCCTGCGAGATCTCGACCCGCTGGCCTAGTACCTGCTCCGCGGCCGCGGCCAGTTCTCCCGGCGTGAGCCGATTGAGGTCCCCACCCGCCAGACGCTGGCGCACGAGATGGCCGACCAGCCGGTGTGCCTGGCGAAAATCGAGACCGCTCTCCAGCACGAGCACCTCGGCGAGATCTGTCGCGAGCGCGAACCCGCGGTCGAGTCGGCTGCGCCCGCGCTGCTCATTGAAAGTCAGAAAGTTCACGACCTCGCCCATCAACTCCACTGCGCCATGCGTATCTTCGATCGCACGCGGGATCAGGCCGTAGAGTGGCAGGCGGTTGTCGGGCTGCCCCGAGGGTGTGCGGCCAGCCGCCGCGCTCGCCGCCAGCGTGCCGATCATCGTGCTGGCTACGCCGCGGACATGGGTAAAGGCGAAGGGATTCTTCTTTTGCGGCATGATCTTGCTCGCGCGCCCGTGCCGGTCATCGATCTCGATGAGACCGAATTCCTCGGTGGCATAGATCTGCAGGTCCTCGGCCAGGCGGTCGAGATTGATCAGGACCGCAGTCAGCACCGCGGCCGCCTCGATCGGCAGATCCGCCTGCCACATGGCATCGCGTGCGTGCGTGACCAGCCCATCGAAGCCTAGAAGCTCACTCAAGCGGCCGCGGTCTTGTGGCAAACGCGACCCATTGGTGCTGCCGCATCCCGCGGGGCTTTGATTCACGCGGCCGTAAAGCCCGCGAATGCGGTCGAGGTCGCGCAGCACAGGATAGGTGAAGCCGAGCAGATAATGGCCGAAGGTGGTCGGCTGCGCCGACTGGAGGTAGGTATAGTCGGGGAGCAAGGACGAGCGAAACTTGCGCGCCCGCGCGGTGATCAACTGGCCGGTCGTCGTCAGCGCCTCAGCAAGGCCCAGCAAGCCCCCGCGCAGCTTAATCAGAAACGCGGTTGTGGTCGCCTCGCGCCGCGCCCGACCGGCGCCCAACCACGTGCTCGCGCCGGTCTGCGTGGCCAACCACCACTCCCGATTGGTGTACAAATCGCCCCTGCTCGGATCCGGGGTGAAATCGGCGGGGCGCCCGTGGAGTTGCAAGAGCGCGGCGATGAGCGCCTGACCGGTGTCCTGGGGCACGATGCCGGCCTCCATCATGACGAGGGTGTGTGCAAGGTCGACCAAGCTGATCGCTTCGAATAGCTCTGCTTGGTCGTCAAGCTCCTTCGCGAAAGCCGTTCGTATGAGCAGATCGGAAGGGCCACGCTCGATGCGCGCGCCCACCTCGAGCACGTGCTCCGATACCGGTGACGGGCCGCCTGGCTCGCGGCTACTTCTTGTTGGCATGGAAGCTTATCGGCGTCTCGGCGCGCGCTGGCTCGATCTCATGAGGATCCCAGGCGCCTGAGCGTACCAGCTCGTCGGTGACCGAGCGCAGGGTTTCGAAGCGAAGTCTGCAGCGTAGCGATTCGACCGCCAATATCTGCTCGGGGTGGATATTGCCCAGCCCCACGTTAGTCCCGAAGCGACGGATCAGGTAGGCCTGCTGCTCCTTGAGCGGGGCCTCCCAGACGAGTCGGTCCGCTGCCGCGCCCAGGGTCTGGGCGATCACCGCCACGGCGTCGTCGATGACCTGGCCGTGCGCGTCGTAGATCCCGACCGCGCGGCCGGACTCCCGGCCTTCCACCACGACCCAGCGCGCGCCATGTTCCAGATCCTCCAGGGCCTGCTCGGCCATCTGCTCCGCCGAAGGCTGCTGCCTCGGGTCCTTCTTACCCACCTCGGTGATGGGAACGAGCCCGGCCTCCAGAGCGCAATGAATGATGTTCCTGCGGCGGAAGGCGGGCATGGGGATCGTGCCATCGGAGATCTCGACGGCGCTGAAGCCCAGGGTCTTGGCGTGCTTCATGTAATCGCGGCAATGGCGCTCGACGAGTGCGACCTCGAGCAACGTACCGCCGGGGAAGGTCAGCACCTCGTGCTCGGCGAGCAGCGCCAGCTTGCGCTGCAGAACCTGCTTGGTGAGGAATACGGAGGTTCCGAAGCTTAGCTTCCAATGGTCGATGCAGTGACCCGCGAGCTCGAGGGTATCGCGCAGCAGGCCCAGGCCTACGCCCGTGTCGATGACCATCGTGACCCCGGCGGGTCGGGGCTTTTGCGTGCGATCGCCGATGAGGCTCTCGACGATGGGATCCCAGGCGAGCTCAGGCATACTCCACACCCCGCGAGAGGAGGCCAAGGGCCTGCTCAACCATCGGAAGGTCGGCGCCCCAGGGTACCACCGCCGTCATGCCTTCGTGTTCGATGCCAAACTCGAGGAGGCAGCATTTGAGCAGGGTCGGGCGACTCGATGGCGGCGTGAGCCTCCGCGGACACATCTCCACCCGCGGTGGCTCATCCCCGTAATAATGCCGGTGGAACTGGAGGCTGCGTTCGCAGCCGATCAAGGTCCACGGGCGGCGCACGGGGGGGCGCTCATCGAGAAAGTACACGGGCGCCCCGAGATCATCGAGGCCGCCCGAGCGGCAGGGCACGAGATAAGCCTCGGGCTGGACGTGCCTACAAAGCTCGCGCAGATCGATACGCTCGAGATCCAGACAGATGGGCGGGAGGTCGGCATAGCTCAAGACGTGCTCGGCCATTGTGTAGAGCTTCGGGGGATCCGGCGGAGCGACCTCCACGATCCGCAGGATCAGGGGATCGGGGCGGTGGATGATGTTGATATGATCGAATGTGCCTTGAACGACTGCGGTCCGATTCCACCCGACGCGGTGTTCGCGGGCGAGCTTGGCGAGCGCCGAGCGGTTGGCCGGATCCGTTTCAGGGGATCGTATCAATACACTATCAGTGGGTAAGGCCAGCACCTCAACGGCCTCGACACGGGTGAACAGCGCGTCCGATTCGATCCGCTGCACCGCCGCCACCGCTACCTCATGCCCTGCCTGATGTAGGACCACGACGTCGGTGCGCCGATAGACCTCACGTGCCAGCAGATGCGCGCAAATCGCCGCCTCGGTCATGGCCCCCTCATAGGGCTGGTAGCTCACCCGACGATAAGGCAGGGGCACGAAGTTCTTCCGGGACTTGAGATCCCCGACCTTGAGCACTTCGCCACCCATACCCGCCGTCCGTCGTTCAGGCCAGGGTAAACCTACGCGCTTGGTCCTCGGGCCTTAGCTCCCGCTCATGGATCCGTAACGGGTCCAGGGCTCGGATAGACTCCACCATCTCCGGTGTAGGTAGAGGGACCAGCCCGAGGTCCTCGCGCACCGGGAACGTGAAACCCGTGTTCTCGCGCACCTCGGGGACGTCGACATCCGGGTAAAGCCCGGTGAGCCGCGCATGGCCGGATCCATCGAAATCGAAGACTCCGAGCTCGGTGACGAGGCTATCGGGCCCCCGCCCCCGATATCGCATCTCCGGACGGGTTCTTCCCTCGGCGCTGCGATGTCCCACGCTCGTAATGAAATCGCAGTCCTCGACTAACCGAAACCGGCGCCGACCTTTGGAATCTGGCGGGCTGCGATGGGCAGCGGTCCAAATGGTCACGCGGTCCACATCGCAGGATAGATTACAACCGCCACCCCCGCCCGGCAGCTTGAGCTGCAGCCGCTCCCGCCCGAGGCGGGTCACGTTCATGTTGCCCCAGCGGTCGATCTGTAGACCGGAGAGAAACATGCGGCCCAGACGCCCACTCGCCGCGAGGTCGAACAGCTCTTCGATGTCGAGGTGGCATTCCGCCTCGCGGTTCATCACCCAGTCGTTGGTGGTCGGGGCGAGGAACGGTGGCGTAGGGTTCACCCCATAGGTGGCGCCGGCAACGAGGACCAGGTGGGGTGCATGGGTCCGCTTCGCGAGGTGCAGCGCGAGTTGCACGAGCGGTGAACCGAAGCCGTGGAAGGCCACGATGCCGTCTTCGATCGTTCGAGCGATCTGATAGATCATCGCCTCGCCGAACGTACATGCCACGGGTGTTGCGCGATCAGGCATAGAGATCCATCCAAGCGTCCGAGCCCTGCTGCCATGAGGCGAGGCGTTTAAGCGCCGCTGCACCTCCGATGACCTCCAGATATTCGGCGTGCGAGGGACAGCCATAGACGTAGGGCTGCAGGTAACGATCGCGAAACGCCTCCGCGCCGTCGCTCGCACAGCGGTAGTATTCGGCGGTATGCCGGCGATCGTAGGCATAGAACGGATAGCACGCGGTCGGGTGTGCTCCGTACGCGACCTCGGCCAACGCCGTGACATAGAAATACGGGATAGTCACGCCAATCTCCCTTAGACGATCGGTCGGTACGATCTGCTCGACCGTCGCGATCAACTTCTTTGATGCCTTGGCGAATAGGACATCGGCAACAGGCGGTCCCTCGATATGCAGGTTGCCGTGGGCATCGCCATAGTGGGCATGCAGAATCGCGACATCGGGCTTCAGCGCGGGAACCAGGACCAGTTCTTCGCCGGTGAACGGACAGACCATGGTCTTGTAATCGGGATGCATCTGCATGAACCCCGTACCCCGGACCGAGCGGATAGGCATGAACGGCAGACCGGCGATCGTGGCGCGGAGTTGCTGCACGAGCGTATAGCAACAGCTATCCCGCACCTCGACCGCCCCGGACTCGCAGGCGCGCCGGTAGTTGGGCGCCATCCCGAAGTCTTGTTCGAATCCCACGTAGGATTCGGCGCTCACGACCACGGCGCCCGCCCCGCAAAGCAAGTCCACATCGATTCCATGCGCCGACCCCACGAGCCTGAGGCCCTTGATCTGCTGCCGCACCAGCTCGCGCAGAACCGCCATGGGCTCGCGCCAGGACAGACCACCGCCGACGGCCACGCAGTCGCTCTCGCGCACGTGGGCGACCAAGCTCGCAAGGTCACAGCGCTTGTCGGTTTGGGTGTACATTACATCGTTCAAATCGCGGTCATCCCGCCATCGACGCAAAAGGTGGCACCGGACACGAAGCTGGACTCATCGGTGGCTAGGAAGAGCGCGGCCTGCGCGATCTCCTCGGGCCGACCGAACCGCCCGATAGGGTATTTGGCTAGCTTCGCCTGGGTCTCTGAGGTCGTGTCTCGCCCCAAGATCTGCCGATCGAGTCCAGTGCCCGTCACCCTTCCCGGGCATAAGCAATTCACCCGGATCCCGAGGGCGGTGTAGTCGGCCGCCATTTGCCTGGTGAGCCCGATGACCGCCGCCTTCGCGGTACAGTAGGCGGCCATCTTCGGGAACCCGACCAGCCCCGCGATGGAGGCAAGGTTAACGATGGCGCCCCCATGTTGCTTCATATATGGCAGCACCGCTTGCGAGCACAGGAAGGTGCCGGTGACGTTGACGGCAATGACCCGCTCCCAGGAATCGAGGGTGGCGTCGTCGACGCTGCCAAACTCCGCGATACCTGCGTTGTTGATAAGCACGTGGACTCTGCCGGCATAGCGACTGATGATCTTCCCAAACGCCTCGGCGACACCGCGTGCGTCGGTCACATCGACGCAGAAGGCAGCGGCGTCCACACCACCCTTGCGCAGCTCCGCTGCGGCCCTTTCCGCCAGTGTACCATCGCGCTCTATGATCGACACGCGTGCGCCTTCGCGACCGAATAGACACGCCGTCTCGAACCCTATGCCAGCACCAGCCCCGGTGATGAGCACATTTTTGTTGGCTAACCTTTCCCCCATCTGACGGTTTTCCACCCGGCTTTTTGTTCGCCTATGTCTGCGTCCACCAGGGAGAAGGTTGCGGAGGGATCTAAAGGAACATTCCCTATGTTTCATCCCCTCACGCTAACCCTCCCCCCGAGGGCTGTAGCTTGCCCATAACATGTGCTGGACACAGCGCCCGCCGTGTCGTAGACTCGCGGCATGGTTACGATGGGCGGACGCACGTTCTCGCAGGAGATCCTGACTCGGATCGCCGAGGCCGTGTCGGCAGAGCCGGAGATCTCGCGACGGCAGCTGTCGCTCCGGGTTTGCGAGTGGATGGAGTGGCGAAACCCGGCAGGCCGGCTGCAGGAGATGAGCTGCCGCAAGAGCCTCTCGGAGTTGCATCGACGCGGGGTGATCGCGCTGCCGGCGATCACCGGGCGCTATGCCTTCCGGGAGCCCAGGCAGCACGTGGCCCCGCCACCGCTCGCGACGGTGGAATGCGCGCTTGCGGAGTTGGGCGAGGTGGAGATCGTGCGCGTCACCTCGAATGCCGGATCGGCGCTCTGGCGGGGCATGATGGACGCGCATCACTCCCTCAAGAGCGGGCCTTTGTGCGGGGCGCAGTTGCGCTATCTGGTGCAAAGCGAGCGTTACGGTTGGATCGGGGGCTTGAGCTACAGCGCCTGCGCGAGGCGGGTGGAATGCCGGGACGTCTGGATCGGTTGGACGGAGACGGCGCGGCGGCGCAATCACATGCTGGTGGTGAATAACAGCCGTTTCCTGATCCCGCCTTCGGTGAGGGTGCAGCACCTGGCCTCCTTCGTGTTGGCGCGCTGTCAGAGGCGCCTGGTCGATGACTGGGAAGCGGTGTACCACTACCGTCCCGTGCTCTTGGAGACCTACGTGGAACGCGGGCGATTTGCCGGGACCTGTTACCGCGCGGCCAATTGGACGGCGGTGGGGACGACCGGGGGGCGCGGGCGGCAAGGCACGGGGGCGACGATCAAGGATCTCTATGTCCTGCCCCTCTCGGGGGGCTGGCAGCAGGCGTTGTGTCGCGAGGCCGATGGGCAAGTGCAGATCCGCACCGTGCAGCCAGCGCGTCCACCGCGGGACTGGATCGAGGCGGAGTTGGGGGGTGCGAACATGGGCGATGCGCGCTTGACCGCGAGACTCTTGCAGATGACCGGCCTGTTCTATGACAAGCCGACGGCGAATATCCCGCAGGCCTCGGGCTCGACCATGGCGGCCAAGGCGGCGTACCGGTTTCTGGATAATGAAAAGGTCGAGTGGCGGGCCATCCTGGCGCCGCACTATGCGGCCACCGAGGAACGTATGCGCGAGGCGCCGCTCGTCTTGGTGGCCCAAGACACCACGACACTCAATTACAGCACCCATCCGCATACCCGAGGTCTGGGTCCGATCGGCACCGACAGCGAAGCGGTGCGGGGGTTGATGGTGCACGATACGTTGGCGTTTACCCCGCAAGGGACGCCGCTCGGGCTCTTGGATCTCCAATGCTGGGCGCGCGACGGGATAGGCCACCGGCATACGCGGCACGAGCGGCCCATCGAGGAGAAGGAGAGCTTCAAATGGGTGAAGAGTTACCAGGCCGTCTCGACGCTCGCGAAACGCTGCCGGAAGACCACGCTCGTGGTGATGGCCGATCGCGAGGCCGATC
Organism: Pseudomonadota bacterium; assembly: GCA_030860485.1. Taxonomy (NCBI): domain Bacteria; kingdom Pseudomonadati; phylum Pseudomonadota; species Pseudomonadota bacterium. The sequence continues at coordinate 16,950 of JALZID010000014.1, forward strand.
TCCACGAGGTATTCGCCGCCAAGGCCAAAACCCCCCACGGGGCGGAGTTGCTGATCCGTGCCGAGCGCTCGCGCAACCGCAAGATCCTCGATGATGACCACAGCAGTGACTTTCTGTGGACCGTGCTCACAAAGCAACCGGTCCTCGGCCTGCGCGAGATCTTGATCTCCCCGAGCGAGAAGCGCGCCGCGCGCCAGGCGATCCTGGCGGTGCGCACCCGGCCGGTCACCCTGAAACCACCCGCGCGCAGTGCGCACCTCTCGCCGGTCGCCGTGTGGGCCGTCCTGGCCCAAGAGATCAACCCCCCGGCCGAGGTCGAGGGGCTCGAATGGATGCTGCTCACCACCGTCGAGGTCAAACACAAAGCCGACGCCTTCGAGCGCCTGGAATGGTATGCCAAACGCTGGGGCATCGAGGTCTATCACCGCATCTTGAAGAGCGGTTGTCGTGTCGAGGCGCGCCAGCTGGAGAACGTCCGCCGCCTGCGCAACTGCCTGGCGATCGACCTCGTCGTGGCGTGGCGCATTTACCATCTCACCACGCTCGGCCGGGAAACGCCCGATGTTCCCTGCACCGTTTATTTCACCCCGTCCGAGTGGCAGGCCCTTACCACCTTCGTGAACAAAACCAAAACCCCGCCTGATCTGCCCCCGAGCCTCAATGAAGCGGTGCGTCTCTTGAGCCGGCTCGGTGGCCACTTGGGACGCACGGGCGATGGCCCACCGGGAACAGAAGTCCTCTGGCGCGGCATGGCACGCCTGGCCGACATCGAGTTCGCCTACGATCTCTACCACTGAGAGCCCCTATGTCGCCTGCTCGTAAATGTCGCCGACCC
>JALZID010000015.1 GCA_030860485.1 Pseudomonadota bacterium
GATCAGCCCGTCGCCGCCGCTCTGGAGCTCCTGGATCGCCGCCGCGAGGCGCAGGCCCTGGAACGGCGAGATCCCGCTGGACGAACGGTCAAACATGATCCGCGCTACCACCTCGTCCTGCGGCGCCTCAGGATCGCTCGATAGCTCGAGCTTGGGCTTTTGCGCCGGCCCGGTGATCTGGACGATGCCCGTGAAGCCGCCCGAGGCCTCGGCACTCGCCTTGATGTCGAGCTCCGGGATCGGCGGCTTCGCACCGCTGAAGGTGATCGTACCCTGGTCGATCGAGAAGCGGCGGTCGAGCAGGGTCAAGAAACCGCGGTGGAAATCGATCGACCCCACGACCAGGGGATCGTCCGCCGTCCCGGTGACTGAGAGGTCGCCACGCCACTCGCTCTCGAGCCCGCGGCCGCGGACATAGAGCTTCTCCGGCATGTCGACCTTGATGTCGAGGCCGATCCGCAGCGGCGGACCGCTTGGGGCCGGCGGCGGTGCACGTGGCGCGCCTTTGACATTCACCGGCAGGGTCGGCGGCTTGCCGGGAGGCGGGTTCGGTAGCCTGATATCCGCGCGCTCGACCTTGAGCCGGCTTACGACATCGAGGTTCGGTAGCTGGCCGCTGACATCGACCTTGCCGCTGAGCCAGGCCTTGCCGAACTCGGCGTTGTAGACCTGCAGATTGGCGAGCTCTAGGCCGGTCCTCAAGCCGGTAAGCGACGTGCTGCCGAGGTCGAGGCTGCCCGACCCGTTCAAGGTGCCATCGCGGCGATCGCGCGCGCTCAGGGTGGCGAGGTTGATCCGGCCCTGATCGCCGACGATGCGCAGGGTGAGATCGCGCAACAGCACCCCCGAGATCGAGTCCTCGACCAGCCCGTTGGCGATCGCGGTGCTGCCGTCGGCAAGCGGGCGGTCGAGCGTCCCGGCGAGCCGCGCGTCGATGGTGAGGAGGCCTTGGAGCCGCTGTCCGTCGAGCACGAGGATCTGGGCGATCCGGCCGAGATCGGTTCGGCCGGTCAGCGATCCCTGGATCGGACGGTCCCTCGGCAGCTCGAATGCGAAAGGCTCGAGGCCGATCCGTAGCGGCAGGGCTGCCTGCAGGCGCAAAGGGTCGTCCATCACCCCAGCAAGCTCGGCGCTCGCATCGAGGCGTCCGCCGGCCATGCCGGCGCGCAACGCGAGGTTCGCAGGCGGCACGGTCTGCTGGTTCTTTCCCCGCGGCTTCACGCCCTTCGCGTCGATGGCGAGGTCTATTTTTGGGGCGGCGCTGCTGCCCGAGACATCGAGATCCAACGCGACGGTACCGCCCAACTCCGGGGCTCCGAAGGCCTGGAACATCGCGAGCGGCGTCGGATCGAGCGACGCCTTGGCGCTTGCCCGACCGCCACCGAGCGTCGCATCCGCACGGAGCCTGGCCCGCCCGAAGCTCACATCTAGGTCCTCGAGGCCGTAGGAGGCGCTCGCCATGCGCAGGGTCGCGGTCCGCTCTAGCTTGATCGGCTGCTTGGCGAAGCTGCCGGCCAGGGACTGCAGCGCCACCTCTTTGGTCTCGCCGGCAACATCGGCTTGTAGCCGCGTCGCCAGATCGAAGGGCTTGGCACCCTGACTGCCATCGACCTTGGCCGTCAGCCGCAACGCGGCAAGATCTCCAGCAGCCGTCACGTCCGCCTCCTTGATCGCGAGCCCCGGCTGCGCGAAATCATCGGCGGCGATCTTGGCGTCGAGACCTAGCCTTCCCCGCACGTCGGTCGCCCGCCCGGTCACCGAGGCGGCGGCGAGCGTGCCGAAGGAGCCGTCGATCCGGTTCGCCCGCACCTCCGCCCGGGCGTTCTGCTTGCCCTCCGCCGCATCGAGCACGAGAGCAAGGTCGATGGCACCATGGAGCTCCTGGCCGATGAAGGGCGCCAAGGCGCCGAGATCGCTCCGCCCGTTCATCCGGCCGTTGGCGAGCTGCGTCGTCAGATCGAGATCGGCCTCGCCGTCGAGCCGCGTTCCCGGGGCGGTCAGGAAAAGATTTCGGATGTCGAGCTTCTGGCCGTCGCGTGCGTAGTCGGTCCCGAGCGCGATCGATCCGCGTGCCTCGCGCGCATCGAGCCGGATGCGGCCCGTGAGCCTGTCGATGGGCCCGCCGGCATCGGCGTCGAGCGTGATCTCCGAGAAGTCGAAACGTTCCGCCTTGAGCCGGTCGATGCGGGTCGCGAGCACGACGCTCGGCTTGCTCATGCTACCGGACGCCTTCACGTTCGCCGCGAGGCTGCCCGAGAGGGGCTGTCCCGCCAAACCGGAAGCCGCGGCCAGCCGCGGCAGCTCGAGGTCGAGATCGGCTGCAAGCCTCTCTTCGCTGGCGAGCTGCAGGCTACCCTTGCCGGTGAGGTCGATCGCCGCCCCCTTGAAGGCCAGCTTCGAGATCTGCACGGACCTGCCGGTCTCTACGGACGCCCTAAGGTCGAGTCGCGGCTCCCGGCCTAGGAGTTCGGCAGCGCCCGGCGGCAGACCGTGCAAGGCCGTCGTTCGCAGCGCCAGCACGGCATCGATCGTTCCCGCTCCCTCGCCGATCGTGACGTCGGATCCGAGGTCGATCCTGCCGTCGATCGGCGGTCGGGAGGCTGGGTCGGGGATCGCCGCCGCCACCAACGGCCGCAGCGCCGGCACGTCGAGATCGAGCCGCAGCCGGCCAGCCACGCGCTCGGGGTCGAACTGGCCAGCAAGGCTGGCTTGCGCGCCCAGCGTCTGCAGGAGGGCCTTCTGGATATCGATCGGCCCTTCTGCCGGTGCCATGGCCGCCAGGTCGAGCGTCAAGAGCGTGCCTTGCGCCCCGTCCAACGGCAGCGGCTTGCCGCCCTGGCTCACGCCCGCTACGCTCGCATTGCCCGTCAAGGTGGCGCCCGGGAATGTCGTCTCGAACGGCGCCAGTAGCTTCATCTGCAGCGCCACCGCGAGCTGCCGTATCCGGTAGGTGTCGTAGCCGAGCCCGCCGGCATCGAGCGTGAGATCGACGACCGGTTGCTTGAGGGCACCGGTCGCGGTCAGGCTCAAGGCCGCGCGGCCCTGGAGCGGCGCCTTCGCGAGCCCGCTTGCCACCGCCAGATCCGGTACCTCGAGCGTGACCCTACCCTCGACGGTGTTGGCGGCGAGGTCCCCATTGCCCCGACCTTCCAATCCGAAGCCGGCGGCGCCCAGATGGAGCGCCTGCAGCTCGACCCGCTGCGGCGAGGTCGGCTGCAGCCGGACGCTAAGATCGATCGTCCGCCCGATCAGGGGCTCCACCTCCGGCGGCAACACGCCGGGAGCCACGTCCAGGCGGCCGTCGATCCCGATGCGCGGCAGATCGGCGAGTCCGAGCTCGAGGTCGGTCTCAAGGCTCGCGAGTCCCTGCGCCTCGAGTGCGAGGCGCCCACGCCAGTCGGCGAGCGGCCCCTTGCCGCCGAGATCGAGATGCAGCTCGCCGGCCTCGGGGCGGTCCGAAACTGCCGCGAGCAGGCCACCCGTCTCGTTCGCCTTCAGGCGGAGGCCGAGCGCACTGCCGGCGAGATCGGCATCGAGCGCAAGCCTTGTGTCCGCCGTCGGCTGATCGATACGGTCGATGCGGAGATCCGCGGTGAGCCGGTTCGCGGTCTCGTTGGTCCGTGCATGGCCATCGATCCTGAAGGCGGCGGCCTGTCCGATCACCGGCTGCCCCAAGTCGAGCCGATCGACGAAGATCCGCGGCACGTCAACCGCCACCGGCAGAGATTTCGGAAGCTCGGGCAGGCTCGGTAACGTGAATGGCTCTGGCGGCTCTCGTGTCGGCGCCGAGGGCGGCAGGCGGTTAAGGGCGACGCGTTCCGCGCCCACCGCAGCGATCTCCACCTTCAGGTACAGGAGGGCCGAGGGCACGAGGTGGAAGCGCGCGCCATCGATCTCCAGCCAATGGCCCTGCGGATCGCCCAGGCGCACCCGGTCGACCCGCATGTCGAAGGGCAGGAAGCCTTCGATGCCGGCGATCTCCGCGGTCTTGCGCTCGCCCGAGAGCGCCCCGCTCGCGAGCGAGGCGATCTCACGCTTGCCCCAGCCCGTCTGCAGCACGCCGAAAGCACCGACGAGGGTGGCGAGGATCAGCAGGACGAGCGCCAGCAGCGTCCATCCGAGCACACGGAAGATCCCCCGAATGGGTCGGCGTCGCCGCGTCTCGGTCTTCGTCTGCTCGGCCATCGATCGCTCTTCGTACAATGCGAAAAGGTAGCGTCAGAACGCCTGTCCGATACTGACATAGATCTGGACGATGTCGTCGACATCCGAGCGGCGGTCGAGCGGGACGCCGAGGTCCGCGCGCAAGGGACCGATCGGCGTAATATAGCGTAGGCCCACGCCGGTGCCGATGAACACATCCTCCTCGAGGCTCGGCAGCGCGCTGTCGGCGACGGTGCCCCCGTCGATGAAGTAGACGAGCCCGATCGTATCGGTCATGCGGTAACGGAGCTCGCTGTTGAGCTCGATCAGCGAACGGCCGCCTACGGGGTCGTCGTCGTCGTCGAGCGGTCCCGCAAGCTGATAGCCATAGCCGCGGATCGAGCCGCCGCCGCCAGCGTAGAACCGCTCGTCCGCCGGGATGTCGCTGCGACTGGTACCGGCGATGGACCCGAGGTTGCCGCGCAGGGCGAGGATGTATTTCGCGCTGTCGGTCAGCCGCACATAGGTGGTCCCGGTCAACTGGGTTTTGAGGAAGATGACGCCGGCATCGAGGGTGTCGGTATAGGGGGCGGCCAGGAAGTTGAGCCGCCAGCCCTTGGTCGGGTCGAGCAGGTTGTCCGAATAGTCCATCTTGATCGTGCCCGGCAGGGAGAGCAGGCCGAAGTTCTCCTCCTCCTCGTTTTTGCGTTTGATGTTGGCGAGCCGGTAGGCGACGCCGAGCGAGCCCGTCACCCGGTCCGACCAGAGCGGCCGCTCTATCGATACGCCCGCGCCGACACTCTTGCTCTCATAGGCGTCCGTGTCTTCGGCTTTGACCGAGGCGCCGGCGAGCAGGTTATGCTTGCGCGCGCCGACGTCGGGTTTAATGAAATTGGTCGAGAGCTCCTGGCGCAAGGGCGAGAAGTAGAGATTGTTTTCGAGCTTCTCGCCGGCACCCAAGAAGTTCCGGTGCTCCCAGAAGAAAGAGACGATCGGGCCCTCGTCGGTCGCATAGCCGGCACCGGCGCCGACCGAGCGCGGCTTTCGCTCCGTCACCGTGTAAGTGATCGGTAAGCGGCCGCTCGCATCCAATTTATCGGGCTCTGCGACGACGACGGTCGAGAACAGGTTGGTGTCGATCAGCGACTGCCGGGTCTTGTCCATGACATCGGGATGGTAGCGGTCGCCCGGGCGAAACAGGACCCGCCCTCGCAGGAAGCGCTGGTCGACAGGGTCGGCACCGACGATGGTGAACTCGCCCATAAGAACGATGGGACCGGTTGTCACCGGCAGGGTCACGTCCATCCGCTTCGTGTCCTTTGCGATGACCGCGCCGAGCTTGCCGGCCTTGGCAAAAGCGTAGCCCAAACGCTGCGCCTGCGAGACGAGCTTGCCGTGCGCATCGAGGACGGGCTGCGCTGCCGCCGGCTGGCCCGGCTCGAGCTTGAGCGCTTCTGGCGTCGGGGCGAGGAAGCCGTTCCGGGGATCTGTGACCACGATCTTGACCGACCCCATAGTGTAGCGCGGCCCGGGTACGACATGGTAGGTGAGGATCGTCGGCGCGCCCTTAAAAAAGTCCTCCACCCTGTCGCGGAGTTCGCCCACGGTGGCCTGGGCGGTCTGGTTGTCGTCGCGCACCGTCCTCACCTCATAGCTGGCGGTACCCTCGTAATACCCGAGGCTCTTGAGCCCGCTTTCGATGTTGGGGAGGTCTGCTTCCGCACGACGGCGCAGCACAAACTCGCTGGCAGGCGGCCGGGAGATCGCCTGGTTGGCGTCCGAGGCGCTGAGCAGAGTGCTCCTAATCTCGTCGTCGACGCCCTCGCCGTCGATCTCCACCCCGTAGCGGATCCCGGTCTGCGGCTCCGCCTCGAGCTCGTCCTCGCCGTTTCCCCCGCGAAAATAGGAGCAGCCCGACAGCAGGAGGGACAGGAGCAGCAGAACGACCGCTCCGACATGGCGCGCCATCCGCTCAGGCACCGGCCGATGTGTTGGCGGGCTCGGCCAGCCGGTGCACATGCGCCATCAGCGCCATGGGTTGCTCCGGCACGTCTTGAGCCGGGCTAGGATAACGATAGACGCGTCGAGCAATTGGTCTGACACCCGCGACCTCAAGTTGCGGCAGGATGATGCGCGGGTAGGGCCACTCCCTACGCAGCTCCTCGTCTATCCCGCGCAGCACGTCCATCACTCGTCCCCATTCTCGCGCTAGGCGACCCCGACAATGAACTACCGTGCAGCAAGGTGTGCGGTATCGGAATAGCGTAAGCTGCCTGTTGTCCCGCGGCGGTTTTGTGCAAGCGTTGGTGCTCTTTGCTCCACTCACGCAGTATAGCGCAGCAAGCTGTGGGGGATCAGAACGCGCATAAAGTCATGATAGACCACCTACCGGCGCTGCCGCGCCAGCGCCGCGTTTGGGCACAAGCCACGCCCGGCGGGAATCCCAAGGGGCTACGGTCTCAGATTCTATCATTTCCCAGGGTTTGCATCCTCGGCCCGCCAAGCAGGGCCACTCCCCTGGCCTTGGCTTTCGAGCTTCCTGCGCTCATCGGCGACAGCGGCCACCCCGGCATGCAGCGAAACGCGTCATCCTCCGCTATGGCCGCGAGCGTCTGCACGGGTTTGCGTCCCTCAGGGGAGGCCGAGCGCGATGCGATAAGTGGATGGAATGGGCAGCGCGTCCATCGCCGCGTCGTCCTTCGTTTCGGTAGGATTGAGGCCGCTTCCGGCACATACCGGGCGCGCTAGCCAGGTTGTGATTGAAGCCCAGCAGGGGGAGTTCGTGATTGCAGGCGAAGGCCTCGACCCAGCCCGCGCCTATTGGAAGCACGGGTTCGTCAAGCAGTACGAGAAGTTCTCCACCTTCCTGCGTAATGAGATCTGCTCGAACAATCCTCACGGACTTTGGGCTCAGGAAAGGCCTTGCCCATCTGGCCGCCGTGCGCGAGAAGTTCCTGGAGATCACCGACCGCTTCGCTGCCTTCCAGGCGCAGTGCTTGAATGTGCACGGTGACTTCCCTCTGTTACAGCGGCTCGCACTCCCTATCACCGTCGGGACTACGAAGTATCCCGGCATCAAGATCCACGACACCCGGATGATCCGGCTAGTGCTGCTGCACGCGGGCACCATGGTCGGCGGCTGGCGAGCAAACCAACTCCATGAGGCACTCCTGGTCCACTTTGGTCTGTCCACCCAACGCTACGGGCTCAACCAGATGCGCTACGATCTCCGCAAGATGAGGGCCCACGGACTCCTCGAACGCGGTACCCACTACGCCTACCGCCTCACCTCCAAGGGCGTGAAAGTCGCACTCCTCTTCGTGCTCTTCCATCAGCGTCTATGCGGACCCCTAGCGAACCGCCTATTTCATCATCGCCCGCATCCACAGTTTCACCCGAAGAGCCCAATCGAAGCCGCTTTGCGCAAGGCCGATGACTCTATTGACAAGGTCATTCAATTACTTAAAGCTGCATGAAAAATGTTGCACAGCTTTCCTCCATGAACGACAATGTGAGAATCTATACGTACACGCCCTCGGGCCGCGTCCTGGGGCTGTCGCTGCTCGCGACCATCGCGCTCGGCGCCGCGCCCGCGGGCGCCGACGAGACCTATGTGTTGGATTTGAGCGCGCCTAACAATGTCGGCGCGCTGTTCCGCGTGGATCCGGCGAGCGGCAACCGCAGCCTGGTCTCGGACTTCCGTGACCCCGCTCAGGGGCCGCAGGGCGCCTTCCCCTCCTCACGCTGGAGGCGGGTGGCACGGTCCTGGTCATCGACTCAGCCGCGGGGCCGGTTATTAAGGGGGCGCTGTTCCGGGTGGACGCGATAAGCGGCAACCGTAGCCTGGTCTCGGACTTCGGTAACGATGCCCAGGGGCCGCTGGGCGACGTCCTTAGGGGCCTCGCTCTGGAGGCGGGCGGCACGCCGCCGGGTCTTGTGCTCCCAATAGGAACGTGTTGTCGAGCTTATGATGAGCCACAATGCGTTCAAGAAGTTCTCGATAGCGCGCATCGCCACTACCCCCCGCTACCCTTATCAATCCCCTCATAATTTCCCCGCTATATGATGCCGAATCGGGTTCGCGTTCCAAGAGGCAGACTCCTATCTGTGGGAGCGCCTCTCGGCCAAGCAAATCGGTTCACGGAAGCGGAGCTTCCTCTGCGATCGGAAGACCGACGATGCCGAGAAAGAGGCTCTGAGGAATAAAGTGAAGTCCTTCTTCGGCACCGACGATGTCAGGACCCATTGGAACGGGTTCGACGAATCGTTCATCCGTGCGCTCAAGGCTTGGTGGACTTAACCCCTTCGCAAGAAACTCATCGAAGTCGGGCTGCCGCTGGAGTCAACAGGACCTCGGCGCGGGAGAACTCGGCATGGGCACGAGCAGGTGGAACTATAAACCCTGTCGAGTCGACGAGGCCCATCGGGCAGGGCCGCCGCCTGAGACCGCCCTGTCGGTGAGCGGATCTAGCCCATCTTTCTCAACCCACCTTAGGAAATGCCGAGTTTTCGAGGTTTACCCTTCGGGAAGGCGCATAAACACTCGGGGTCGAGTTTCGAACTGGCTGTAGTGTAGACCAAGTGTCTTGTCAGC
>JALZID010000016.1 GCA_030860485.1 Pseudomonadota bacterium
CTCTGGAGGGCCGCTCGAGCGGCTGGGTACGGGCACCGCAGAGCGGCATCCTGCGCACGCTCACCCCGCTCGGGGCCAGGGTAGAGGCACATCAACGCCTGGGCGTCGTGGCCGACCCCTTCGGCGAACGTGAGGCCGAGGTCCACACCCCCACCACCGGCATCGTGATCGGCCGCATCAATCTACCGCTCGTCAACGAGGGCGAGGCCCTGTTCCATATCGCGCGCCTCGAACCGGGTGCGGAGGCCGGCGCCGAGACCCTGACGACGCTCATCCCCGACCTCGAAGAGGCGCGTGCCACGGAGACCCCGACGGAGCCGCCGCTGGGGTAGGGATGCCGAATCGACAGCGCCGGCGCCGGCCTCAATCGACCTCCCTTTGCCCGCGCGGTCCGGATGCCACCGTCGTTTGCAGGGAATACAGGAAACCCCTGAGCTGGTCGTATGAAAGCGACGATCGAAATCCCCGACGACCTGTACCGTCAGGTGAAGGCCAGGCCGGCGTTGCAGGGCCGAACCATCCGCGAGGTCACGGAGAGGCGGTACCGGGACTGGCTGTCGGAGGACGGATCCCAAACGGCACGGGTGGCGGGCGACTGGGTGGCCCAATGGCTACAGCACAGCATCCCGGCGGACCCACCGGGGCCGACCGCGCGCGAGATCGTGGAGGAAGGCCGCAATCGCCTGGGGGGCCGCGCGTGTTGACCGTTGACGCGAACGTCTGGATCGCGGCGCTCGATCCAGGCGATCCGAAGCACGACGACCCTCCGGTTCCTACAGGTGGCGCGCGACCGGGCAATATCGCTTCTCGGCCCTGCACTGCTCCTCGTCGAGACGGCCTGTGCGCTGGCGAGGTGGCGCAACGATCCCGACGCGGGGTTGTCGGCGGCAATGACCCTACGCGAGCTCCAAGTGCTTCCGCTCATGTCCTGGAAGCGGAAGCGCTCGAATTAGGCGCGCGCCGGCGGTTACGGGGAGCAGACGTACGCCGCGGTAGCGGCCCGCGACAACGCCCGTGTCCTGACCTGGGACCTCGAGTTGCTCGCGCGCGCCGGGCGTCAGACCCCGGAAGATTGGCTCGCAGTCGACGGCTGAGGACAGAATGCCGTGGACCTTGGAGCGCTGGCGCCCGACGAGGGAGCCGTTGGTAAAGAAACCCTCGGGAATCGCAAGGAATGCAGCTTTTCGCATCCCAACAAGATCGAAATCGCGAGAAGGTCGAGCCGGTGATAAACTGTTCAGCCGAGTCACCAAGAGGTCATATGACTGCCGGAGCTATCAATTGACCAGCGATAATGGTGACGGCGCAGCCGGCACGTCGTCTGAACTCACCGGCGGCGCAGGATACACATACGAAGACACCGTCGTGGCGTACTACCTGACCGCTCTGCTGCGAGAGGAAAACGCCGCGGGCCAGGCCGGGCATGTAGCGCGTGTTGCGGTTCAGCAAGCTTCTCAGGGCGAGCCACTCGATGACGTCATCGTCGACACGATCCTGGAAGGCGCCTCTCGGCGGCTCAGCCTGGAAGTAAAGCGAAGCCTCACCATCAGCGCGGCAAAGAGCAATGCTGATTTCCGGGAGATCATTCAGCGTGCGGTCAGAACACGCGCGAAAACCGATTTTAGAGTCGGCGATGATCGGTACGGCTTCGCTGTCGAGCATGTCGCTGGCGGCAAATTCAGGAGTCTGAACCGGCTGATCGAATGGGCCAAAAGTAGCCCTACCGGCACCGATTTCGAGGCGCGCTTCGCCGCAAGCGGCGCGGCTAGCAATGCGGACAAAACCCTCCGGGAAGAGCTGAGGACTCTCATTGCGCCGTCGACTGCGGACCAGGAAGCGGATTTCTATCGCCACTTCGTCGCATTGCGCCTCGACGGGTTCGATCAGAATGGGCCGCGTTATGCAGAGTCCGTCAATCGCCTTTCGGACTTGCTCGCTGCGGACGCCGCACAATCCGGCGCCGCGTTGTTCTCCGCTCTCTGCCACGAGGCGCGACTTGGTGCGGCCCCTAGGAAGATATGGACCCTTCCTACTCTTCTCGGCAAGCTCAAAGATAGGTTCCGGCTGAAAGCCGCACCCTCCTACGCCCACGATCTTTCCGTGTTCCGTGAGCTTGCGGCCCGCGCTGTCAGCGACATTTCTCCGGACATTGACGGCGTTCACATCCATCGAAATGCCCTGGCGACGCGAGTGCGCGATCGCCTGGCGGCGCATCGCTTCGTCAATATCAGCGGCCTTCCGGGAAGTGGGAAGTCAGTCGTTCTTCGAACCGTGATCGAAGAGATGATGACGACTGGCCCCGTAATCGTACTCAAGTCCGACCGGCTCTCCGGCAGCGATTGGCGGAGTTTCGCGACGGACCTTGGTCTTCAACACAAGGACGCCGGCCTTTTGCTCGCTGAGATCGGCGCGACGGGCTACCCAGTCCTCTTCATTGACGGCATCGACCGTATCAAACCGACCCAGCGCAAGATCGTCACCGACCTTCTGCACAAGCTTGAAACCGAACCGGCGCTTGCCCTTTGGAAGGTCTTGGCGACGTCGAGAGACCAGGGTCTTGAAGCTCTCCGGGCATGGATTCCTGTTCGCTTCTTTCGGGAGACGGGCGTCGGCGATGTTTCCGTTTCTTTTCTCAACGATACGGAGGCGGAAGACCTCGCCAAAGCGAAGCCTGTGCTGCGCGCCTTGCTCTTCGGCGCTCCCGCCATCCAGGAAATAGCTCGGCGTCCCTTCTTCGCCTCGGTCCTCGCCGAGGGCTTCGCGGGCGCCGGAATCTCCGGCGACACCGCCCCCGGATCCGAAAGCGAATTGATCGCCGCCTGGTGGCGGGGTGGCGGCCATGATGCCGAGGAAGGCACGGCTTTCCTCCGACAACGCGCCCTCCTCGATCTCGCCGAAGCCGGCGCCGGCAATCTCGGCAAATTTATCGCCGTTCGCGACCTCGCGCCCGAGACCAAAACACAAATCTCAGCTCTTCGAGGTGATCGCATCATCCGTTCGGTCGAAGAAGGTCATTCGCTCTCCTTTACTCACGATATCTATTTCGAGTGGGCGTTCTTCCGCTTGCTGATTGATAAGGGCGAGACGTGGCCGCAGGCTCTGTCTGCAGCGGGCGAGCCGCCGCTTCTCGCGCGGATCGTGGCGCTCCTGTCTCAACATGCGATCACCCGCGGTCCCGGCTGGGCTGATGCCTACCGCGCGTTGGAGGCCGAAGAGCTTCGCCCCCAGTGGAAGCGGGCCTGGCTGACCGGCCCCCCATCAAGTCCGCATTTCGTCAATCATTTAAGTGAATTCCAAATGCTCCTCGCCGCGGACGATTACCTGCTTCTCCAGAAATTCCTGGTCTGGTTCCAAGCGGAGCATACGATCCCCAATCCGGTTGTGCTGAAACATTCGCGGGCGGATGTCGACGGGGCCAGTCTCGTGCGCATGGCGGACTTACTTGGCTGGCCTTCCGACTTTGCTACCTGGAAGCGCGTTCTGGACTGGCTGTCGTCGCTTGCTCCGACTCTGCCCGCCCGGCTGATCCCCAGCGTCCTAGAGATCTTTAAGGTCTGGCAAAATGCCGTCGCGGACCTAAGGAACGACATGTCCGAGCGGATCATCATGCTCTGCAACGAGTGGCTGATCGATCTGGAAAGCGTCACATATCGCGACCACTTCTCCATGGACTACGGTCGCTGGCAGGAACTCGCCAACGAGACGAGATCGGCGTTGGAAAGCAACCTTTGCCTTATGATCCTGCGAGCCGCGCGTACTTATTCGGATCCAGCAGTTGCCTTATCTGATCGCGCCATCTCAAATGACCGGATGCGGCAGAAAGCCTACGAGGAACTCATAGGCTTCTCTCCGATCCTCGCGAGCGTATCGCCAGAAAGGCTCGCCGCACTCGCCCGCGCTGAACTCATCGAGATCCTGCCGAAGGATGAGATCGAGCAAGAGCAACGGGACTCAGAGCGGCACTACGCGTTGCTTCGGAAAATTCGCGACAAGCCCGAAGAGGAGCGCTCCGAACACGAACGAAGGATTTTGTCTGCTCCAACGTTGATCAGGGGCGATACCACCTTCGATCTCGATGATCTCGCCATCGATAAGTACCATCGAGCATACTTTCCGCCTTCGCCGTTGCACGAACCGTTCGGCAGTCTCTTCAAGGTAGAGTCCGATTTGGCGCGCGCCCTGGTTCGCGACTTGTCCAATCACGCTATGGAGGCTTGGCGACAGATCCACGAGATCAACAAATCGTCTCTTGGGACCCCGATACCCCTGGACTTGGACTTTCCGTGGGGCCGTCAGCGATTTTGGGGCGATTGGCGTGTCTATAATTGGTTCAAAGGCCAGCTGTCATCGCAACCGCTTGAGTGCGCCTTCCTGGCGCTTGCCTATTGGGCACATCAAGAGCTTGACGCCAGCCGTCCCGTCGATGAGATCATCAGAGACGTCGTCGAAGGCCATGAATGCTGGGCCGTTCTCGGGATCGCGGTGTCCCTCGCGCTCGAGATGATGCATGCCTCGGAAACCGTTCTGCCGCTCACAACCTGCCAGCGGCTTTGGCATGTAGACCTTACCCGGATGACCCAGGAAAATCAGGCGGAGATCGACTTATTTGGTCTCGATCTAAAGCAGCGCCTCTCGGCCGATAAGGCCGCGGCTCTTTCTTATCTCAAGGGGCGTAAGAGCCGGTTCCGCGAGGTCCGGGATCTCGCGGTACTCTTTGCACTGCATGCGGACGATAAGCTTAGGCAACGGTTCAGATCGGCGCTCGCGGCTTTTCCTGATGAGCTGCCATACTTCGTTGAAGAAGAGCGCTTCAGTGAAGGCCGAACGCAGTCGCTTCTTGAAACCGCGCGGATTTGGGCAGGTTGGGGCGATGCTGCGAACTACCGGGCCCGCAACCTTCCCAAAGATCTCAAGGTGCAAATCATCGAATATCAGGCGCCCGAGGCGCTGCCGGATGAAGTCCAAGATCGCCTAACTACGAACGCGCTCAGTCTTCAGGACTGTAGCGTGATGGCCTGGGCCACGAAGTCCCTTGAAGCCGGTGCTCTCGAGCCGAACATCGATGTCGCTGCGGCGCTGGACCATGTACGGTCTCGCGACGCGCCGGACCTATTTGACGTGATTGCGGAGCCTGGCACTGGCGCCCGTCAAAGCGCGATCTCTGCCACCGCCGCCCTTGTCGTCTGGTTCGGGGGAGTATGCGGCGAGCAAACGGACTGGGCGTGGGATGTATTGGCTCGAGTGGAGGGCATGAAAGAGCCAGAAGGCTCACGGGCTGGTTCAAATAATCCGTGGCATCCCAGTTTGCATCTTGTCGCCGCCTTGCGCCACGACCTTCGCCAAGACGCGCCGAACGGGGGTTCAGCCGAACGACTACTTCGACTCGCATGTCATCCCCACGATCAGGTCGCCGCTTCCGCGCTCGCCGCCCTCCTCAGTCTTTTCGATCGGGATCTCGCTTGGGCCGCCGCGGGCCTCGCCTCAGACCTCTTCATCACCCATGTGGCCGAAATGGATGATGAAGGAACCTGCGATACCAGCCAAAACGAAGCGGCCCGGAACACAGCCCTTGAGTCCTCCTTAACCCGATACGCATCCCGCCAAATTGAGCCGCTCACCGCCCTGCCTCCCGCTTGGGTGCAGGCGCCGCCACGACACCGGTTCCGGACGGGCAGCCGTCACGAGGAGCCGGTCTGGCGCGAACCGGACGTGTTTTTCAATCACCACATTGCAGAACGGATCGTCCGTTCATTCCCCGTAGAAGCCTGGTGCGCGTCGTCCGAGTTCAGGCCCCTATTCCTGTCCTACCTCGATCAACTCACCGCTTGGACGGCTTCGAAACTCGCCCCGGATTGGCGCGACGAAGATGACCGCCGCCACGGTCGTGATCGCGCCGATCTCAATCATTGGCCGATGCAGCTCGCCGACCTCATCGCGCGATCGGCGCCCTTCCTTTCCTCCGATACGGTTATCGAACGGTATCTGAAGCCCTTCAGCAAGGCGCCTGACGACGCTGGCCTCGCCATCATTGCGGATGTCGCAGAGATGACGACCTGCCGTCATGTCTATGACGCCGAGACCGTCAGCGACGGCACTATCGCATTACTCGATCATTGCCTTGACCGGCTCTTGAGCGATCGCGTCTTCGACCCGAAGGGCTACCGCGCCGGCGAAGTCCACGGCTTCGAGCTACCGCCCCTCATCAAATCGCTCTTCTTCGTCTCCGTGGAGAAGGCAACCGGCGCGACGCGGTTCGCCAATGGCGATTGGACCGATCTGCCGCGGGTGATGCCTCTCATCGACAAACTTGTCCGCCACGCCGGCTGGGCGCCCTTCGTTATGGATACGTTTCTGACCCTGTGCGAGCGCGCGGGCGCCGCCTATCCGATCGACGCCTTTGCCGATCAAGCGGCCGAAGCGCTCAAGGCCTTGGGGCAATCCCGAGCTAGCTGGACTGGCCTCATGCTGCCAGCCCGACTTTCGGGCATGGTTCAGATCCTCGCCGATGCAAACTATCCGCTGACCGCTGATCAAGCGCGGCACCTCCTAACTGTCCTTGACGGGCTGATTGAGCTTGGTGATCGCCGGAGCGCCGCACTCGAGCAGTCCGAGGCATTCCGCAATACGCAGAGGTCGCCAACCCGCTCCTCCACACGCTGATACGGTTCAGAGCGATTGCCGAGTTCCGCTTTTTGGTATCGGCAAACCGAACTCGATCCGATCCGCCGTTCAATGCTACGACCGCTTCGGCCCCGACACAGCCATCTAGCCCAGGTTTAACAGGCTATCCCCCTTTTTCGTGACTTTCTGCGAATAAACTTCAATAGAATCAACGGACGGATCTGGAAATGCTGTTTGTAGTGCCATAATATTGTAGTAAGGTATTGATTTC
>JALZID010000017.1 GCA_030860485.1 Pseudomonadota bacterium
TATAATGTGTTTCCGCAAACAAACGCATACCAGAAGGAGACCGCTTCCCATGAAGTATAGCAAAGCCGAAGTCCACTGCAAGACCCATGGCCTGCCCGCACTGCGTTTTGAAGACAGCCAACTGACCTCGTTCTCGGGCCTCGTCCTCCTCCAAGCGCTGGTCGCTCATCTGGGGCTCAAAGAAAGGCTGCGCCGCTGCTTTGGCCATCTCACCGTCAGCCCGATCTTCGGACATACGACCCTGGTACTGTGTTTGGTGCTGCACCTCATGCTGGGATACCGGCGGTTGGGCGATTTGCGCTACTATTCGGATGACCCCTTGGTCATGCGGACGCTCGGCCTGCGCCGTCTGCCGGATGTCGCCACGCTGTCTCGGGGATTGGCGAGGGCGGACGCAGAGAGTGTGAAGCACCTGCAGGGACTCGTGCGGGAGGGAGTCGTGACACGGCTTGTGGCCCTTGGGCTCGCGCGCGTGACGCTCGACTTCGATGGCTCGGTGATCGGCACAGGCAAAGGGGCCGAGGGCACGGCAGTAGGGTTTAACCGCAAGAAGAAGGGGCCGCTGCGCAGCAGTCTTGACGAACAGTTGAATTCCCACAATACTACGCTTACGATGCCGTGTCACCTATGCATGTTGGAGCCTACGCAGCATTTCTCGCGCGAAGCAGCGCATCAGTGTCCCATTGACGAAACCGTAACGTGAGAGCGACCATCGGTTCTACCCGATGGCGAACGGCATCTTGGATCGATCAACCGAATCAATCGCCTCGCCGACCCCCAGGAGCACGAGGGCCGTCGGGCGGGTTGCGCGATAAGCTTGCCGGCTCACCCCTACCGCGCTGCGCTGGCCTAGCCCGGCCCTGCCACCGGTGGCGTCTTGCACCCGTCGCTCTATACTTACTGTGTGAGGGGGGCCTAGTCCGTCGTTCAACACCGTAGGAACATCGTATGGGCGCAGGATTCCAGATGCTGATGTCCGGGGATCCGCTGGGGATCATCCTCGGCTTGGGAAGCATCGCCGCGATCGGTCTTTTCATCTACCTCGCGCTGCGTGGCGATAAGCCGGACGAGAAGAAATGACAGGGGGCCGGGTACCCGCCCCCCGTGCTGTCGTATCTCGAGCGGTTATGACCCCGAACGCGATATTGCCCGATGACCGTCACGCTCGCGTGTGGTTCACCCTTTTCTGGACCGGGCCATGCCGGCGCGCAGGGCGGACGCTCAGAGGTTGCGCCGGCCGGACTCGTCGCCCGGGTCTCTCCCCGTCAGGTGCTCCCAGCCCTGGACCGTCCCGCCGAGGTAACAGAGACCGGCTAGGAGGGCGACGAGCGAATAGAGGACGACGCGCAGCGGCGGTGAGCCTGGTGTGCTCAGATACTGGGCCATCTGGCCGACGATGCTGAGCCCCCGGAAGGTGTAGAGGCCGCCGATCAAGAGCAGCACGCCGGCCAGCAAGGGCAGGCGCCGGATCACGCCCGCCCCCGACAGCCCATAGGCGGCGAAGACGACAAAGAGCCAGGCGAGCACCAGCGTCATGAGGGCCGGCTGCCACGATCCGCTCTCAGCCTGGCGCGCGAGGCCCGGCCCGCCGAAGAAACTGTACGCATCCGGCCCGATGAGCACGACCACGACGTGCAGGAGGGCGATCGCGAGGCTGACACAGGCGCCCAGGAACAGCCACCACTGGCCTCTCAGGATCGGAAAGAACATGATCAGGGACCCAGAAAAAACGACAACCGTTTCGCCGCCGCCAGGTGGGTCGGAAACGCCTCGACCTCCGCCGCCCCCATGTCGCTGGGGTGCCTCTTATTGTGATGCAACACGAACGCCGGATCCAACCCACGTACGCCTCTTCGGTCCGGATGCTATAGTGCTTCCGCCAGATCCGGTCTCGGACTGGTCCAGCAGACGGGGTTGTCCGTCACCCATACCGACCTCGCAAGGTGTACTTGCCTCTTGGCTTGAGGGAGTACTATAATTTACCCAAGTGCTTGACCCTTGGGGCAGGGTTCTCATAATAGCGACCCACTATACGGCCTTGTGAGGCAGAAGAAAAGCACCTTTTAGGGGTCTACTTCTAGTTGGGCGGCAAGCTCCCACCCTGTGCGAAGCGCAAGGTACGGCGAAAATGCTTGAAGCTCCCGATGTGCGGAATACACAGATTAACGCATGCATTGAAAGAGAGTATGGCTTATCCACGACTGACATTACCTTCCTGCCAATTGGCGCGGACGTAAACACAGCCGTGTATCGCATTGCAGTTGAAGGAGGGGATCAGTACTTTCTTAAACTCCGTCGAGGAAACTTCCCTACCGGAACCGTTACTATCCCCCACTGGCTTGCGACAACGGGTATGGAGCCACTGATCACGCCGATCCCAACACGATCAACAGGAACCCTGTGGGCGGAGCTCGATCCCTTTACAGCCATCCTTTATCCGTTTGTGACTGGCAGGCCGGGTTGGGAAGTCGATCTGTCACATCGGCAATGGAAAGAATTTGGGGAGGGGTTGAAAGCACTTCATACGTCAGTAGTGCCCCCAGAACTGACTCACATGAATCCCCGAGAGGGGTATTCCTCTATGTGGCGTGATCGGGTTACAGCATTTCTGGAACAAGCTGCCGGTAAAACCTACAGTGATCCTGTCGCCTCCGGGTTAGCCCTTCTGCTCAACGAAAAGAATACCACTATTCGCCATATCCTCACTCGGGCAGGGAAGCTAGCCCACATGCTTGTCCAACAGCCACCAATGAGCTGTCTATGTCACGGCGATATTCACGCAGGGAATATTCTGATCGATACTACGAACCCCCTGTATATCGTCGACTGGGACACACTGGTTCTTGCTCCCAAGGAGCGTGATCTGATGTTTGTCGGTGGTGGGGTTGGTGGAGTTTGGCGAAGAGATTATGAGGTGAAGTGGTTCTATGAGGGTTATGGTCAGGCCGAGATCAATCGGACCGCCCTAAGCTACTACCGGTTTGAGCGGATTGTGCAAGACATTGGGGAAACGTGTGAAGAGATTTTCGCCACGACGAGAAGTGGAGAGGATCATGCAGTTATGTTGGAACAGCTTGCTAAGCAGTTTGAACCCGCTAATGTCGTTGAGATTGCCTATGACACGGATCGTCAACTGCATGCGGCGAATTAACATTTGGCGCTCGTCACTCAAACACGCTCCACCCAACCGTCAAACCGCTACGCGCTTTGCCGACGGCTGAGGTCGCGAATGGACAACCATTCCGTGTGTGCGTGAAAGAAGACTTTATGGATAACGTTTCCACTGACGACAGAAATCAGCCCGGTACCGCAGCAGAACCCACCCTGCATCGGGTGATGGGCCCATGGCTGCTCCTACTGTTCATCGTCGGCGACATTCTCGGCACCGGGATCTACGCGCTCACTGGCCAGGTTGCCAAGCACGTCGGTGGGGTTGTATGGCTACCGTTTCTCGTGGCTTTCATCGTGGCTGTCATCACCGCCTTCAGCTATCTGGAGCTGGTGACGAAGTATCCAAGGGCCGCAGGCGCCGCCCTTTACACGCACAAGGCGTTTGGCATTCACTTCGTGACGTTCATCGTCGCCTTCGCCGTGATGTGTTCGGGCATCACCTCCGCATCCACGGCCTCGCGGGCGTTCGCCGCCAACCTGTCGAAGGTCTTCGAGCTCGGCCTCGCAGGCGGAATCGGAATTACCCTTGTGGGGCTGGCATTCATGGTCGTGGTTGCGGCGGTCAATTTCCGCGGCGTCGCCGAGAGCGTGAAGGCGAATGTCGTCCTGACCTGCGTCGAGCTGAGCGGTCTCTTGATCATCATTTTCATCGGTCTGTCGGCGATCGCGGCCGGCGAAGGCGACGTGTCGCGCGTTACCCAGTTCAAGACATCGGCCGATGGCGACGTGGTCTGGCCGGTGATCGCCGCGGCGGCGCTCGCCTTCTTCGCCATGGTCGGGTTCGAGGACTCGGTCAATATGGCCGAGGAATGCAAGGATCCGACCCGTCACTTCCCGAAGGTGCTTCTCGCCGGCCTGGTCATCACCGGGCTGATCTATGTGCTGGTGTCGATCTCTGCGATCACGCTCGTCTCGCCCGAGCAACTCGGCGAAGGCGAGACGCCGCTATTGAAAGTCGTGCAGGCGGGCGCTCCAAATTTCCCATTGGGGCTCTTCGGCTTCATCACGATGTTCGCCGTGGCTAACAGCGCGCTGATCAACATGCTGATGGCCAGCCGACTCGTTTACGGTATGAGTCGCGAGCGCGTCCTCCCGTCGGTACTCGGCAAGGTTCATTCGACGCGGCGCACGCCGTACGTGGCGATTGGATTCACCACGCTGCTGGCCTTCGCTCTGATCACGTTCGTCGGCGAGGTGCCGGCGCTCGGCGGCACGACTGCCCTGTTGCTGCTGTGCGTCTTTACCGTGGTGAACATCGCCGTGCTCGTTCTGCGACGTGATCGCGTCGACCATAAGCATTTCCGCACGCCGACGTTTCTGCCGATCCTGGGCGCGCTGTCTTGCGCCTTTCTTGCGGGCCCATGGACCGGCCGCAATCCCGTTGAGTACGAGATCGCCGGGGTCCTGATTGGCACCGGCATTGTGCTGTGGTTCGTGACCGTACTGGTCAATCGCGCCACAGGCCAAAAACCGGTGGAACCTGCCATGAAAACCATCGGCACTCCCGGACCGGTCAACTAAGCGGCTCCAGTTCCAGCCGCAACCGAGCTCTAGCGTTAGATGCTCGGGGACCCGGAAGAGACGAGATGCGCGTCGCCGTCCAGAACCGGAGGAGCACCGAGGCCGAACCGCTCGTTCGGAATGGAGTGATATAGAGCCATCGTCTGACAAGTAAGGAGGCGCTATGAATGCCGTGAGGCTCGATCCGCAAGGCCCTTTCAAGCGAGATCCGCTTGCACCGCACCAAATGCGAGACCGTATGACGAGCACGCAAGATGTCATTGTGCTGTGCCACCTCGGTGTTCCGCGCATCGAACGGGATCGATGGTCGCTAACGATCGACGGCATGGTCGAACGCCCGTGCAGGCTTCGGTACGACGACCTGGTGCGCTATCCAAAGACCGAGGTGACAAGTGTTCATCAATGCTGCGGCAGTCCGCTCGCACCGTTCGAGCCTACGCGACGCGTTTGCAACGTCAGGTGGGGTGGCGTCCGGCTTGTCGACGTGCTGGCTGATTGTCGGCCAAGCGCGGCCGCTCAGTACCTTTGGTCTTACGGCGCGGATTCCGGTGAATTCAGCGGCGTTGTCGTCGATGCCTACGTGAAGGATCTTCCGATTGCGCGTGTTGAGGCCGATGTCTTGATCGGCTATGAGATGAACGGCAGCGCACTGCCGGCTGAACACGGTTTCCCGGCCCGCCTCGTTGTGCCGGGTTTTTATGGAACCAACAGCGTCAAATGGCTCACCCGGATGACGCTCGTCGAAAGCCGGGCGCCGGGGCCATTCACTACTCGTTGGTACAACGACCCGGTGCTGGACGGCACCGGCGGGGAAACCGGCGAAACCACGCCGGTTTGGTCGATCGCGCCAGAGTCGCTCATCGTCTCACCAATGCCCCACGAGACGATCGAGCTGTCGGCCGAGCGGGAAATATGGGGCTGGGCCTGGGGGGATGGCGGCGTTCGCAACGTCTATGTCCGCACCGACGACGCGGCAATATGGCGACGCGCCGAGCTCGAGCCGTTTCGCGGACGCGAGTGGCAGCGCTTTTCGATGCGCTGGATGCCTGGGCAGCGCGGTGCGGTAGTGCTGGCTTCATTGGCCGAGGCAATGGGTGGGTTGCTTCAGCCGATATCGGGGCGTCGCAACGCGATCCATGACGTGCCGGTGAATGTCATTTGACGCATGACGCATATACGGGCTGCATGACGACACTTGAGCGAGGGACAGTGACAGCGCCTAACAACGGCATGCGGTGGACGGTGCTCCGCGCTGCCGCTGATGCCCACGTTCGGCACCCGTGCGATCACGGACGGGCTGATGGACGCTCTCTCAATCGCGCACGCATCTTGCTAAAGCTCACGGGTGTCTGAAGGAGAAGGATTATGAGCGTCAGCGAGACTTCGCCAAGGGGCGCACGCTCCCCGGATCTGACAGTCAAACACCGACATGTTGCAATCGACGGAGCTCAGATTTTCTACCGCGAGGCCGGTGCGGCCGACGCTTCAGCCATCCTGTTGCCGCACGGCTATCCGTCATCCTCCTTCCAATTCCGCAACTTCATGCCCGCGCTGGCCGACCACTGGCGGCTCATCGCGCCGGACTACCCGGGCTTCGGCTACAGCGACACGGGGGCTTCGCTTATACCTTCGACGGCTATGCCGACCTCATGGATCGTTTCGCAATGGCCTTGAGGCTCAAGCGGTATGCTCTCTACCTCCACGACTATGGCTCTCAGATCGGCTTGCGCCTGGCGATCAAGGCGCCCGAGCGGGTGGCGGCCCTGATCATTCAAAACGGCGACATCTATGAAGACCAGCTTGGGCCTAAGTACGAGACGCTGAGGGCCTACTGGGCCAACCCGACCTCCGAGGGACGCCAGAAGCTAGTGGACGCCGTCAGCGAAGAGGGATTCCGCGACGAGTTCGTGGGCGAGATTGACCAACGCCTTGTCCAGCGAATCCCGCCTGACCTCTGGAAGCTACCCTGGCCGCTGATGACGCCGCAGCGGTGCGAGATCATGGTCGGTCTGATGGAGGGCCTGCGCAGAACCTCGCATGGTTCCCAAAATATCAGGCCTACCTGCGCGAGCATCTGCCGCCGACGCTGATCGTCTGGGGGCCTCAGGACGGCTACATGCCCGAAGGCTCGGCGCGCGCCTATCTGCGGGACCTGCCGAACGCTGAACTTCACCTGCTCGACGGAGGACACTGGGCGCTGGAGACCAATCTCGCGGAGATCGTGGTGCTGGTGCGGGACTTTCTCGGACGCGTGCACGCCTGAAGGCACCGAAGGGGAGCCACCGCGCTGTCGGACTGCCGAGTGATCCATCGTCCCAGAGAAGGAGCTTGTCATGAACGCCTCGACCCTCAAGCAGCCCACCATTTAACGCTCACGAGAGTTACGCCAAAACCGGGGCTGCATCTCTGCCCATGGCCTGAGCGCCGTCCCTTCCCGTTACACGCTGTCGTGCGGGAAAGGCCCTTTCCCTGCCAAGCGGCATCCTTGACAATCCCAAGCCTCTGGGGCTATGGCTAGCTCGTCTCGCTGCACGTGCTAAGGCTCGGGAGTGAGCTCGACCCGCATCAGTCGTCGCGTGAATGCGCCCCGCGCGATCGTTTATCGCGCGCTTCTCGATGCCCGCGCGGTCGCGACATGGAAGGCGCCGACCGGCATGACCAGCCACGTGCATGCGTTCGATGCCCGCGAAGGTGGCTCATTCCGGATCTCGCTCACGTACGAGGATCCGACCGGGACCGGCAAGACAACCGCGCACACCGACACGTACCACGGCCGCTTCGTGAAGCTCGTGACGAATGAGCAGGTTGTCGAAGTGGTCGAGTTCGAGACGACAGATCCCGCGCTGTGCGGCGAGATGATGATCACGATCACGCTCGCCGATGCAGACGGCGGCACCGATGTCCTCGCCGTGCACGACGGACTACCGCGCGGCGCGCCGCCCGCCGACAACGAGGCCGGCTGGCGGGAGGCACTCGCGAAACTCGCGGCGCTCGTCGAGGCGCTCGGAGGTTCTGCGTAAGCGCCTTGAGAAGTTTGCGCTGGCGCTAGAGCCGAGCAAGACCAAGCTCATTGAGTTTGGACGGTTTGCCGAGCGGGATGCTCGCGCGCGGGGACAACGCCCAGCGACGCTATATTTCCTGGGCTTCACCCATTATTGCACGCGCAATCGCAAGGGTAACTTCAAGGTAGGACGGAAGACGGAGAAGTCTCGACTTCGCCGCAGTCTTGCCTGCCTTCAGGAGCTCATGCGAGAGATCCGGCATGAGCCGGTCAAAGACCAAGTCACCACCCTCAACCAAGTGCTGCGGGGCTATTATGCCTACACGGTGTCGCAGGTAACCCTTCCCTCTTTACACAAGGTCTACCGCGCTGTCGAGCGTTACTGGCATAAGATGCTCTGCAGTCGGAGTTGGAAGAGCTATATGCCGTGGGAGGGCTTCGTGCAAGTGAAGACCTGTTTTCCGTTACTGCGCCCCAGACTCTTTCTGCCCTATGCACGGCTTAAGAGTTACGCGGTGCTGTCAACCAACGCCTGAAGAGCGTAGTGCGGCAAATCCGCACGCTACGTTCTGTGGGAGCCGGGGGCGGGTGACCGCCTCCGGCGAGCCGGTGGGCATCTGGTAACAGATGCTCCTACCGTAAGAGGCTTCAAAAAGCATGAAAGCAGAAACAGCAAGGGCGTCGTAGCCCGCATCGACAGTGAAGGTGGCAGATAGACCATGGGCCCCCATCGACGCCGTCAGAGAACCGCCACGCCCAGGTCCCGCGAGTCGGCGACGTGGATGGCTGCACCCAGCCAGAGCACCGGAGTCCCGTCGGTGCACCACTGCGCTTATGCACGCGCCGACGTTCCGGTCGCGGGACATGGTCTTTGCCGAAAGCTTGAGTCGGCGCCCAGGTTCCCGCAGAATCCATCGACACGCGGCGGAAGCAGCCGCAAGAGGTATAGGACGTGACGGAACCCATCCACCGCAATTCGCTCAGGCCGGGCCACAGGCTGCACTGGCACCGCATCGAGAAGGTCCTGGGCCAGGGTGGCTTCGGCATCACCTATCTCGCCCACGACTTCAACCTCAACCAAGAGGTCGCCATCAAGGAATACCTGCCCATGGCGCTGGCCGTGCGCACGCAGGATTTCGTTGTGCATCCGGCCTCCGACACCCACGGCGAGCGGTTCAAATGGGGGCTCGATCGCTTCATCGCTGAGGCGCAGACCCTGGCCCGCTTCAAGCACCCGAACATCGTGCGGGTGCTGGCCGTGTTCGAAGCCACCGTACTGGCTACATGGTCATGGAGTACGAACACGGTGACACCCTGCACGCGATCCTCACCCGCCGCCAGACGCTGGAAGAGGAAGAGCTCTTGAACATCGTGCTCCCCATCCTCGGCGGGCTGGAGAAGGTCCACGAGCGCGGCTTCATCCACCGCGACATCAAGCCCGCGAACATCTTCATCCGCGACGACGGCTCGCCGGTCCTGATCGACTTCGGCTCCGCCCGCCAGGCCCTCGGCGCCGAGTTGACGACGCTGGTCTCGCCCGGCTACGCGCCTTTCGAGCAGTACTTCAGCAAGGGCGAGCAACAGGGGCCGTGGACCGATATCTACGGCCTCGGCGCCACGCTCTACCGCGCGGTGACCGGCCGGCCGCCACAGGACGCGGTGGATCGCAGCCGCGCCATCCTCGAGGCCGCGCTCGACATCTTGGGCAACGTCGGAGAGATCGGACAGGGCCGTTACTCGGCGCGTTTCCTCAAGGCCATCGATCACGCGCTGCAGTTCCGCCCGAAGGACCGGCCGCAGACTGTCGCCGAGTGGCGCCGCGAATTCGGCGCCCTGCCGGACGCCCGGCCGACTGTCAAACCCCGGGACAGCGCCATGATGGCCGCCACGATCGCGGCCGACGAGCCGCGCAGCGCACCGATGCCCCCGGCGGCGCCCTCGGTGGCGCGGCGCGCGGTCCCGGAGGTGCGAGCCGCGGACAGCGGCATGGACCCGAAGGACATCGGCGACGGGCCCCGCAGTGAATCGAACCCCCCGGCGCCGCCCTCATTGGGGTGGCGCACAGCACCGCATGTCCAAGGTGCGGACAGTGGTCTGGCCGCGAAGGGAGTGGCCGACGAGCGCCGTAGCGAACCGGTCCCACCATCCTCCGCGCCCTCCGTGGCCCGGCGCAAGGGGCTCGCGCTCGCCCTGGTCGCCGCCGCCGTCGTCGCTACCGCCGCCTTCTGGGCGTACCTCGACCCTACCGCGCCGCCGGGCGGGGTGGTGGCGCCGGAAGCGGACGTGAAGGTGCCAGCGCAACCGGTTTCGGAACTTTTCAAGGAGGTGTATAAATTTGCCTCAGGGCTTCCTCCTGGTGGAATGCTCATGTCACGAGAAGCAGCTCAGAAATTCGCAGAAGCATGGGTGTTACAATATAAAGACAAAGATTTTGACAAATTCAAGGAAGCCTATACCTATGCCTCGGGGCCACCTCCTGGTGGAATGCTCATGTCACGAGAAAAAGCTCTGGAGTTTGCTCTTAAAACTGTAAACTGTCCTTTGTGAAAGCTATGCCCATGGGAACAAAGTGAAGGTGATGCGCTTACCCGCCGAGGAATTCATCCGTCGGTTTCTGCTCCATGTGCTCCCCAAGGGCTTCATGCGGATCCGACACTATGGCCTCCTCACCAATCGCCATCGGACCGAGCCGGCGGCATACAATCCCCAAGGCTCATAGCCCTCGATCCAGCGGTTCAGTTCAACAGATCTTATCCGCCATGCTGCCGCACAGCGGATAAGATACCTATTCGTTCGGCGTCCTGCCACATCAGCGCTGTAAAAACATACTGCATTTAGAAGGAGGAGCGCACTATGCATCTGAAATCCACATGCATCTCACTGCTGCTGATGCTCACCGCCATCTGCTCCTCTGGCCAGGATCAGCCGGTGTCTCGTCGCGTCACCGGGAAGGAAGTCGCCACCGGTGCGCATGTCATCATCAATGAAGTCAATACCACTCAATATCCCCAGGTGCGTCTTTTCGTCACCGTGCTCAAGGAGGGCACGCCGCTCAAGGGACTCGGCGCTTCCGATTTCCGCGTGCGCGAGGATGAAGTGGACCAGGAGCCGCTCACTGTCGAGCCGAAGCTGCCGCCGCTGTCGATTGTGATCACGCTCGATACCAGCGGCTCAATGGCCAAGCGCATGAAGGAGGCGCAAGCTGCCGCAATGAGTTTTCTGGACATGCTCGGCAGCAACGACAGCGCCCAAGTTGTGGCCTTCGCACGTAAGGTAAAGCGGCTAACCACCATGTCCACCAATCGCCAAGCCGCGCGTGAGGCGATTGGGAAAACCGTCACCCGCGGTGACACCGCGCTCTACGATGCGCTGTATGACTCGATCCAGCTGGTGAAGGACCGCACTGGCCGCAAGGCGATTGTGCTGCTGAGCGATGGCGTCGATGATGACGGAACCGGCAGGCCCTTGAGCAAACACACGGTGAAGGACGTCATCGGTTTTGCGCGCGAAGTTAACGTGCCGATTTACGTTCTGGGTCTCGGCACCGAAATCGACGAGGCTGGGTTGACAGAGACCACCAAAGCAACCGGCGCACTCTACTTCAAGGCGCCGCAAGCCAGCGACCTGCGAGCGCTCTACGAGCAAATCGGTGCACAGCTCGCCGGGCAGTATGCGATTTCCTACACATCCAACCTGCCGGCAGACGGCACGGAGCACCGGGTGACATTGACCGCGCAGGGCGTCACCAGCACGAAAGTCTACAGGGCACCGGAACAAACTGAGAAAGTCGAACAGCGGAAAATAAGGCCGAGCGGTGGGAAGGCTGTATGCTACGACGAAGCCGCTTTCCAGTCCGTGGTCGCGAGTCTCCAGAAAATCAAAGACAGGTATGGCAGAAACCTGATAAACATTGGTGAGCGTAATCAGCACCGACAGAAGCTCGTGAACGACTTCAATCACCTCGTGGCACAGGGTGCCAGCACGGAGCCGTGCATTCTGCAGCAGCTGGGGCCCGTGAGTGCGTTCTATAAAGACGACCTCATCGACATCGGCCAACGGAATGCGAGCCGTGAGATTCTAGTCACGAAGCTGCAGAACGTGTGTCTGCCAAAGGCGACTGACGTTCCCCCTATAGCAGATTGTCTCAATCTTCTGAAAGTCGCCTATGATCAGGACCTCATCGACATCGGCCAACGGAATGCGAGCCGCCAGATGCTATGGAAAGCCCTGCACGATCTTCTCTTGGCAAGAGCCCAAAGCGAAAAAGAGATAGACCAGGCGTTAGATGTTGTCAAGCAGCTATATGAGAAAGAACTGATTGACATCGCACAGCGTAATGAAACCAGGGAGGCGCTAAGCAAGAAGTGATTTAACACAGATCGATTTTTTGGAAAAACCGGGGTCGGACTTGAATGAACCCTGTGTCCTGCTGGCCGAGTGCACGCCTAACCAAGGCATGGAGAGCCGACGCCCTACAGCGTCCGCTGCGCTCCCCTTCCGCGCGCGGCTCATGCCTAGCGTTAGGCGCCTGCATTCAAACGGGAGGTTATGTCTAAGCATGGGGAGATATATCGAGTTGGATAGATGGAAGCGTCGTGTACACTATGCATTCTTTAAGAACTTCCACAATCCATTCTTCAGTATCTGCACAGACGTGGATGTGTCCACGCTCTACCGTCTGAGCAAAACCCCCGGGGGCCCATCCTTCTCTCTGGCATCCTTGTTCCTTTCCTTGCATGCAGCTAATGAGGTTAAGGAGTTTCGGTTGCGCCTTCGAGAACAGGGTGTGTGGTTGCATGATGAGGTTCACGCAGGATCAACCGTGTTGCTTAAGAATGAAACCTTTGCGTTTGCCTACTTCCAGCTATCGAAGGATTTCATAGAGTTCCAGGCACGAGGCCAAGAGGAGATCCGTCATCGAATGGCATTGCCGACGCTGGCAGGATGGGCGGGGGAAGATAATCTTATTCACTACTCCGTCCTGCCGTGGATCCGGTTTACGAGCTTCACCAATGCACTGCGATTGGGCGAGGACTCGATCCCAAAGATCGTCTTCGGCAAGTACTACTCGGAGGCCGGTGTCTGTCGGATGCCCATTTCCGTGGAGGTTCATCACGCACTGGTGGACGGGATCCATGTAGCTCGCTTCCTGGAACGATTCCAGGAGAAGCTCAACAGTCCTCAGCTCTAAATAATGAAAGGTGTCAGGCTTACAGTGTTGCATCTTTGCCTAACACATGCCCTGAGAGGGGCTGTGAAGCTCGGACATTCACCCCTTTATGTTGTCACGCTGGCGTAAGGAGGTACGGGAGGGGAAGATTGTGGCCAAGACGAAGAAGCTGGACATTGATACCAAGACCGCAACGGAGCTTAACCGGCTACGGCAAGTTGAGCACGCGTATGCGCTGTTGAAAGAGGAGCATACTCTCTTAAAAAAAACCATCCGGTTTTGTTCCGAACGAAAACAGAGGTCTTCGAGTTCATTGACCGACACCGAGGGGAGCACCGAATGAGAGTAATGTGTCGGCTCTATGGGGTAACGCGGGCGGGGTATTATGCCTGGAAGGGGCGCGGTGAGAGTGCGCGCGCCAAGGCCGATGGGCGGCTGTGGGTGCACATCGAGCGGATATATCAGGCGAGCGGTGGGACCTATGGCAGTCCGCGGATTCATGCCGCGCTGAAGGCGCAAGGCAGTGGGGTCGGGAAGAAACGTGTCGAGCGGAGCATGCGGAAACACGGCCTGAGGGCACGTTCGGCAAAACTCTATCATGCCAATCCGGGTAGCCATGCGTTCTTCGCTAGCATTCCCAACCGCCAACTCGGTGTCATTGCCGATCGTGCGGACCGGGTGTGGGTAGGCGATATTACCTATCTCAAGGTCGGAGGGCAGTGGCGGTATCTGGCGATTGTCATCGACAAGTATTCCCGTCGGGTCGTCGGTTGGAGTCTGGGCCGACACAAAGATGTGGCTCTGACGCTCGCATCGCTCAATCGAGCGGTATTCCATCGACGCCCTGGTCCTGGGGTGATCTTCCACACCGACCGAGGGATCGAGTATGCTGGCTATGCGTTCCGAGACCGACTGACACAGCTCGGTTTCGTACAGAGCATGAACCGCCCGGGGAAGTTGACCGACAACGCGCATATGGAGTCATTTTTTCACTCCATGAAGTCCGATGTCGTTCACGGGGTGGTTTTTGAGCAGGAGAAGGAGCTACAGAAGATGATGCGTAGTTACATCCCGTTTTACAATCAGAAGCGGCTTCACTCATCATTAGGGTACCTATCACCCGTCCAGTATGAGACGATAGCCGTTTGAGGAACAACAGTGTCTACAAAATCGGGGGAAGATCCGAGCTCCTGGCGTCGCGCCCGGTGAGCTTCCACGTTAGCCGGACGCGACCAAGAACACGATGTCTGCCGGGAACAACCGACCAGGAGAACCGATGGATCTGCAAGAAAAACACGATTCACTCCTTACTAAAACGGAAAAGCTTGATGGGCTCTTGAAGCTCTCCGCGCAGCTGTATGGCCAATATCATGATCGTTGCACACTTGAATGGCGGGTACACGTCGCGTTGTGGGCGCTCCTCGCAGGCGCTGGATACGCGATGTTGTCGCAGGGCAGGAGTTTCGGCTGCGCAACAAGGCGCTCCACGCGGACGCGCCAAAAAGCGGCGCGCTGATTAGCTTTGGTTGGGCAGCAGGAGTGCGTGATGGCCATGCTAGGGTTAGAGAAGCCATGAGCTTCGCTATCGGGATCTGCGGTGCGACGGGCGTCACCGGGGAGGTGACGCTGCGCGTACTTGAGGAGCGCTCGTTCCCTGTTTGAGAGCTCCGTTTGTTCGCATCTCAGCGCTCGGCTGGGCAGTGCATTCGATGGAAGGGCCGGGACTACGCGGTCGAATCGCTGGAGGACGGGCACTTCGAGGGCTTAGACCTCGTGATCAGCGCAACCTCCGCATCAATCGCACGTGAATGGGCGCCTCGCATGGTCAAGGCCGGCGCGGTCGTCAGCGTTCCGGTCTTGACCCAATGGTTCCACTGGTAGTGCCCGAGATCAACAAGAAGCGACATCGAGTCGCACGCGGGGATCATTGCAGGGCCCAATTGCACGACCGCCGTTGCCATCATGGCGATTGCGCCCTTGGAGCGATCCATAGGCATCGACTCGGTCATCAGCTCCTCGTATCAATCGACGTCGGGTGGAGGCCGCGACGCGATCGCGGAGTTCCTGGATCTCTCACGTAGGGCTATCGATCAGCCCGAGGCACTCCGCGGGCATGAGCCGCTGAAGCTCTCGAGACCACAGCAGTTCCCACAGAATCCCGCCTTCAACGTCTTTCCGCAGTGCGAAGCGTTCCGCGAGGGGAACGAGATCTCGACAGAGGAAGAGAAGATGGAAGCCGAGATGCGGAAGATCCTTCACGCTCCGGCGCCCCTCGTGCACGCAACCGCAGTGCGGGTGCCGGTCCTTGTAGGGCACTCGGTCTCACTCGCACTCAGCCTTCGGCGCGAGACCACCCCAGCAGAGGCGCGTAGGCTGTTGTCCTCCTTTCCGGGCGTTCGAGTGCTGGACGAGCCGTGGACTGGGGAGTACCCCACGCCGGTCCGCGCGGCCGGGATCGATGACGTTCTCGTCGGGCGCGTGAGGTCCGTTCCTGCTCTCAAGAACGGACTGTCGTTGTTCGCATCCGGAGACAACTTGCGGAAGGGGAACGCGCTCAACGCAGTGCAGGTCGCGGAGTGTGTGCTCGGTCTCGGCTAGACAGGCTCGAACAAATGGCATGCCCAGCCCTCGCCCGGCGCGAGCCAGTAGCACCGCCAGCTGCTGCCCAACAAGGCAATAGAGCTGACCGGCCGCGGTCGGCGGTGCACCACCGCATCGAGCCGCCGGCCGCATATCTTGGTTGACACGCCGGCAGCCGAGGGGCGAGGCTGGTTGGAACACGGGCGGCGGCAGCCATCGCCGACACGTTGGGCGGCAGAATACAGGTGAACGATAGATCATGAATGCGATCAACTACCCTCGCGCGATGGCCAGCTATAACCGCTGGATGAATAAACGAATATACGATGCCTGCTCCACGCTCTCTGACGAGGAGCGAAAGCGTAACGTAGGCGCCTTTTTCAAGTCCATCCATGGGACGCTCAATCACCTCCTACTTGCTGACCGGATCTGGATGGGTCGCTTTACTGGCCGACCGTGTGGGTTCAAGTCCCTCGATCAGGAGCTTTACTCAGACTTCGCACAACTTCGAGCGGAGCGGGAGAAAGACGATAATGGCATCATCGCTTGGGCTGAATCCTTAACAGAGAAGGATTTGAGCCGCGAACTCTTCTACACGAGCGTGGTTGATCCTCAACTGAGAAAATATCCGTTCTGGTTTGCCATGACGCACTTCTTCAACCATCAAACTCATCACCGAGGGCAGGTAACGACTCTTCTCAGCCAGAGGAGTATCGATGCCGGCGTCACGGATTTGATATGGCTTCCAGAATTACAAGCGACGCATCAGTGAATCCCTGCCTGAGATTCGTGCTGCTGCCCAACTCACGCCCAGAGGAGGACTGTCACGCGTTCTAAGGGCTCTCGGCGATCGATATCTGAGTAGTGGCGAGCAATTGTAGGGTGCGCTGTGCGCACGCGGAATGAGGGGTTATTCTGGCTCGATGTCACGGTATCATCGAGCACCATTCCCGGTGCAACGTATTTCTTCACCCTCAACAACTATCGCCGACAGGCACTCCTGACCGCACAGAGCCTCACCATTCGTGCGCATGGGTCTCTATCCGGGTGGACTGGGCCGGTGCCCCTCAGGTGCCCACCCGAAAGCGGCGAGGCGACTTCGGCGAATGATCCGCGTGCGCACGGCGCACCTACCTGAGCTGTTTCTCGGCCCACGTACCGGAGGCGCGCATGCGCAGCCGTTGGACGAACCGTTCGAGGCTTACGTAAAATGTCGGCGTTATGTAGAGTGTCAGAAACTGCGAGAACAAAAGCCCGCCCGCGACCGCGATGCCGAGGGGCTGGCGTGCTTCGCCGCCTGCGCCATAGCCGAGTGCGATGGGCAGGGTCGCGAGGATCGCCGCCATCGTGGTCATCATGATCGGTCGGAAGCGAACCAGGCAGGCTTCGACGATGGCCTGCTCTGCCGGCAGATTGTTTTCACGCTGGAGGGTGAGTGAGAAATCCACCATCATGATCCCATTCTTCTTGACCAGGCCCACGAGGAGAATGATCCCCACGAAGCTGAACATATTGAGCTCCTGATCGAAGAGCAAAAGCATGACCAGTGCCCCAAACCCGGCCAAGGGCAGCGCCGTGAGGATGGTGAGTGGATGGCCGAGATGTTCGTACAGGATCGCGAGGATCATGTACACCACCAGGACGGTGATACCCAGGAGGATCGGCAGATCGCGTGTCGATTCCTCGAAACTCTTGGCGCTGCCGCTCAGGACGCTGCTGATGCCGGGCGGGAGCGCCTCCCGCATTACCCCCTGAATGGCCGAAAGCCCCGCCCCGATGGATTGCTCCGGCGCCAGGTTGAACGACAGCGTGACGGAGGGAAGTTGTCCGAAATGCTCGATCGAGATCGGCCCGACCCCCGTCTTGATCGCCGCGATGCTGGCGAGCGGCACTAGGCGGCCGTTTCGGCTCTGCACGTAGAGGGCGTCGAGCGCATTGACGTCGCGCTGGAAGGCCGGATCGAGCTGAATAAAAACGGGATACTGGTCATTGGCGCCATAAATCGTGCTGATCTCGCTCCCTCCAAAGGCGGAGCCGAGCACAGTTTCGATTTCCTCTGGGCTGACGCCGAGGGAAGCCGCGCGATCGCGCAGTATGTGCACCTGGATCTCGGGGTTGGCGAGCTCCAGGCTGCTGCTCGCGTCTTCGATCATCGGCAATGCCTCGATTCGAGCCTCGATCGCTTGGGCAGCCGGGTAGAGGGACGTCAGATCGGAGCCCCGCAGCACCACCTGAAACTCCCCTGCGCCCGCGATCGAGCCCATGCGGATCGCCGGCGGATTTTGCAGCACGAGCTCCATGCCCTCGACGGCGCCCGCGGCTCGACGCAACTCCTGAATGACTTCGTCGGCACTCTGTTCCCGATCGGCCGCAGGTTTCAACCGGACGATGATGCGCCCGACGTTGCCCCCTCTCACCCCTCCGAATCCTTGTCCCGCGGTGGACATCAGCGATTCGACGTTGCGATTGGCGCGCACCACGTCGGTGAGCGCCAATTGCCTCTCGACCAGCTCCGGAAAAGGAGTTCCCTCGGGCGCGCGGGTAGTGCCGGTAATGGTCCCGGTGTCCTGACTCGGGATGAAGCCCTTCGGGACCGCGGTGTAGAGCCAGCCGGTCGCAACTAGAATCGCTGCCGATGCCATGAGCATCGGGCCGCGATGACCCATGGCGGCTTGGAGGCTCTTGCCGTAAAACGCCCTCGAATGCTCAAACAGCGCATCAAAGGCGCGGTAAACAGAACCGTGTCCCCTGGTGGACTTGAGGAACAAGCCACATAGCATGGGGGTGAGGGTCAGCGAAACGAGCCCGGAGATCAGAACGGCCACGCCTACGGTGACCGCGAACTCGGCGAACAGGCGACCGAGGATCCCGGGCATGAACAGGATCGGGATAAATACGGCAGCCAGCGATATCGTCATGGACAAGACGGTGAAACCGATCTCGCGCGTGCCATCGAGGGCCGCGGTCAAACGGCCCTTGCCCATTTGCATGTGCCGGCTGATGTTTTCCAGCACCACGATGGCGTCATCCACGACGAAACCCACCGCCAAGGTCAACGCCATCAGCGACAGGTTGTTCAGGCTGTAGCCCAGGAGATGCATCACGGCGAAGCTCCCGAGCACCGACGCGGGAAGGATCAGAACCGTGATGAGGGTCGATGACAGATTGCTCAGGAACATCAGCACCACGCCGGACACGAGGACGATCGCGAGCACCAGGGTGAAATTGACGTCGTGGATCGACTCGCGGATAAACTCCGAACGATCGAGCAGCACGCGTAATTCAACTCCCGCCGGGAGCTCCGCGCGTACCTCGGGCAACAGCTCCCGGATCCCGTTCACGGTCTCCACCGTGTTGGCACCGGGCTGCCGCTGTACCGCGAGAAGGATCGAACGCTCGCCGTTGAACCAGCTCAAGGCCTTATCGTTCTCCACGCTGTCCTCGGCGCGGCCGATGTCCTTGAGGCGGACCGGAATACCGTTCTGGAAGGCCACGATCACGTCTCGGAAATCCGCGGCTGTGGTGAGATCGGCGTCGGCCGTTACTGCATAGGCACGCTCGGCGCCGTCCATGATCCCGGCGGGGCGGTTACTGTTGGCTTCCTGGACGGCCTCGACTACTTGATCGAACCCGAGGTTACGTTGGGCCAAGGCATTGGGATTGACGTACAAGCGTACCGCGTATTTTTGGGCCCCGTAGATCACCACCTGAGCGACCCCCGGAAGCATCGACAATCGCTGGGTCAGACGGGTGTCGGCGAACTCGTTCAGCTCCGGGAGTGGCAGGGTCTCCGCGGTCAAGGCGAGGATCAGGACCGGGCTGTCCGCGGGGTTGGTCTTGCGCAACTGAGGTGGATCGATCCCGTCGGGAAGCCGGCGCATGGCGCTCGCGATCGCGCCCTGCACGTCCTGGGCGGCCGAGTCGATATCGCGCTCGAGCCGGAATTGCAAAGCGATACGGGTCGAGCTCGAGCCGCTTACCGAGCTCATGGAATCGATACCGGAAATCGTGGAAAACTCCCGCTCCAGGGGCGTTGCTACCACTCGCGCCATGGTTTCGGGATCCGCTCCAGGGAGGTTTGCGGAGACCTGAAGGGTGGGGAAATCGACGCTGGGCAACTCATTGACCGGCAGCGTGTCGAAGGCGAATAAGCCAAACAGGCATAAGCCTGCGGTCAATACCGCCGTCGCTACCGGACGTTCGATGAAGATCCTGGACACGTTCATGAGTGTGGCTCCCCGATCGGTTTGACCGCTTTGCCGGGGGTAAGGTTAACGGGAAGCTCGGTGATCACCAGTTCGCCGCCTTTCAATCCCTCCCCGATGACGGCCAGGTCTTCGACCTGCCGCAAGACCTGGACCGGTCGCAGCCTCGCCCTTGCATCGTCCACGACATAGACATAAGGGCCCTTCTGTCCCGGCCGGACCGCGCTTGCAGGCACGACCACGGCGGCGGGCTCGATTTTCAGGATCAGTTGCGCAAGGATGAACTCTCCCGGCCACAATGCCTGGTCCCGGTTCGGGACCCGTGCTTTCAAGAGCACGGTACCGGTCTCTGGGTTCACCGTGTTATCGATGAAGACGACCTTGCCCTCGGCCACACCGACACGGCCCTGTTCACGGTAGATCGCAACGCGCATGTCACCCGATCCGGCCTGGCGCCGAACCTCTTCGAGATAGCGCTGTGGGATACTGAAGGCGACCTGCACCGGATCGATGCCCATGATCACGACCAGCGGCGTCGCCCCGGCGATATTGACCAGGTTCCCTTCCTTGACCGCAAGGCTACCCGTTCGGCCGGCGATCGGGGCGCGGATCTCGCTGTAGCCGAGTTGCACCCGGGCCATCTCCACCTGGGCGCTATTGGCCTTCACGGTGGCAGCGAGGGCGTCCATAGAGGCGAGCGCTTGCTCGTACTCCTGGCGTGTGATGTATTCACGTTCTGCGAGCGGTTTTAGACGTTCGCGCTGCGCCCGTGCTTCCAGCAACTGCGCCTCATCGCGGGCCAGGGTGGCCTGTGCCTGATCGAGGGTAGCCCGCGCGGCTCGGTCATCGATACGAAACAACAGTTGACCTCTTCTTACATCCTCGCCTTCGCGAAACAATACCTCCTCGAGCACCCCGTTCATCTGGGGGCGCACCTCGACCCTGTGCTCCGGCTCGACGGTCCCTACCGCCTCGGCGACGACCGGCATCGGCTGGACCTTCGCGGCGACCGTCTTGACCGCGATTTCTTCCTCGCGGGCGGCCTTCTCGCCTACGGCGCCGACCGTCCTATCGTTGCCCAGCCGGAGATAAAGGCCGATAGCGACGACCAGCAGCACCCCTGTCAGCAATATTCTCTTCATGACGACGGTAGCAAGGCGCCGCGCGCGTGCGTCAGACGCGCGAGGGCGGAGTACCAGTCGAACTGGGATTGTATCCACTGAACTTGCGCGTTTGCCTCGTCCGCCTGGGCGGTGAGCAGATCGAGCAGGCTCCCGACCCCCGACCGATAACGCGCCAGTGCCACCTCGCTCGACTGGTTGGCACTTCTCAATACGCCGGAGCTGGTATCGATTCCGGTCATGGCGGTGTTCAGATCGTAGTAGGCCTGCCAGACCTCCAGCGAGCTCTGGCGATGCAGTCCATCTCGCGCCGCTTCGGCTTGCTCCGTTTCAGCCTCCGCGAGGCGCACACTATAGGTATCGCGAAAGCCGGTGAAGAGCGGGATCCGCAGGTTGACGGCGATGCTGTAGCTGTTCGAGGCTATCCGCTCCTCGTCGAAAAACGCGGTGCGGCCGCCATTGACGGCGAGCTCGAGCGTCGGTAGTCCCGCCGCCTTTGCTGCCTGCACCCCAGCGCGAGCGGCACGCACTTGGGCCTCGGCCGCCACGAGATCGGGCCTCATCGATTTGGCCTGATCGAGGATGAGATCCAGCGATTCGGCGACTCTTGCAAGCGGCGGTTGAACGGGCCAGGGCAGCAGGCTCACCCGCGTACCGATCGGCATCCCCACCGCTACCGCGAGCTGGCCCCGTGCCTTGGAAAGCTCCCCTTCGGCGCGCTGCACGGTCAGGCGCGCTTGACCCACGGCCGTCTCGGCGCGATAGACATCACCAATGGTGGCCAAACCCGCTTGGCGCCGAATATTTGCCGCACTCAGGCTGGCTTGCGCGCTCTTCAATGCTTCCTGGTTGGCCGACACGAGCCGCTCCACGCCCAGCACCTGGTAGTAGGTCTGCTCGACCAGCAGCACCACATCCTGCAACACGCGATTCTGTTGGAGATTGGACGCCAGCAGCCGGTAGCGAGCGGCCTCCACCTCTCCTTCGCGGGCGCCGAAGTCGAAGAGGACATAGGCCAGGCTCACCGAAGGGCCGTAGCGTGTCTGCTCGGGAACGGACGCGCCGGCGCTGGAGAGCGACCTGCTATGTGTGAGGTTGGCGAGCCCGTCGAGTTGCGGCCAGTACAGCGAGCGCGCGATCCCGAGCTCCGCGGCTTGAGCGCGTGCCACGGCCCACGCCTCTCGGGTCTCCGGTTTATTCATGAGGGCGAGGTCGGTGATCTGGGCGAGGGAGAGAGGGCCTGAGATCTCCGCGGCACTGCCATGCCTGGGCTCAGGTACCTTCGGAAGCGGCTCGCGGGCCTGCCAGGGGACCTCGGGTGCCGGTGAGGTCTTGGTCTCGGTATCGAACGGATCGGCCACACGCAGGCGGTCAAAGAAACCTCCCGCCATTGCCGGCCCCATGACCCCCAACATGACATACGGCACGGCAAGCCGGAGGAGCGAGAGCAATCGCGGCCGCCTCAAGCTGCGTACGCTCCGGCTCGTCATTGATTCTTACCGGTGCTCAAGAAGATTGGCTCAAACCACGCGGGAGGGTGAGGAGCGCTTCGAGCCCGCCGCCATCGGAGTTGTTCAAGGCGAGCTCTCCTCCGTGCAGATGGGCGATGTTGCGGGCGATGGCGAGGCCCAGACCGGTTCCTCCGCTTTCCCGGCTGCGCGATGACTCGAGGCGATAGAAGGGCTCGAACACCCGCTCGAGCTCGGCTATCGGTATCCCCGGTCCGGCATCGAGGACGCGGATCTGAAGCCGCCTGCCGTCGTCGTTCACCATCACCTCGGCGCGCTGGCCGTACTTGACCGCGTTGTCCACCAGGTTGCCGATGCAGCGCTTCAAGGCCAGGGGTTTGCCGCTGTAAGGCTCCACGGCGTGGCCTCCGACTGCCACGGATTGCCCCATCTCTTCCGCATCCGCCTGGATGCTTTCAATGAGTGCCATGATGTCCACCGGTTGGAAAACCTCCCGGCCGCTCATGCCGCGAGCGAAATCCAGGGTCGCGTTGACCATGGTTTCCATCAGTTCCAGGTCGGCCGCGAACTTGGCCTTCAGCCCCGCGTCTTTCAGCATCTCGGCGCGCAGCCGCAGGCGGGTGACCGGGGTCTTGAGATCGTGAGACATCGCCGAGAAGATCCGCACGCGGTCCTGCAGCAGGCGCACAAGCTGCGATTGCATGTTGTTGAAGGCCGAAGCCACGTGGCGCACCTCCGAAGGCCCGTTCTCCTTCAGGGGCGGGCGGTTGATATCGCGTCCCAGATCTTCAGCGGCTTGCGCAAGGATAGACAGCGGGCGCGTCACCCAGCGCACCGCCACCAACGCCGCGATGACGATCGCCCCCGCCAGTGCCGGCCAGGTCCAGAACAGGCGATCGGGCGAGCTGGTCCAACTACGACGATA